>JAQBPL010000014.1 GCA_028287545.1 Vulcanimicrobiota bacterium
GCGACGTGGACGAAGGTCGATCTCCCGAGGATGCCCAGAGCCGGCGACCAGAAACGGAACGTTTCGAGCCCACAGCCCAGGCCGTGAAAGCGGCGCTCGAGATCGCCCAGCGCAAAAATTCGATACGCGAGGATTCCGCCGGCGCGAATCGGATCGCCGTGGTAGACGGGCTCCCCGTGAAAGCGAATTGATCCATCGGCCAACCGCTCCGCAAGAATCGTGTCGCGGTCGCCGTAGGCATCGAGAGGGACGGTGAAAACGTATTTGCCGCCGCGCCGCAAGACGCGGACGATCTCGCGCTCGGCACGCTCTGCGTCCGGGACGTGCTCCAGCACCTCCGAGGTCATCACGATATCGAACGACGCATCCGAAAAGGAAAGCGACTGCAGGTCTTCGTGCCGCACGCCGTTGACGAGATCGCCGGATCGGTGTTCGTCTCCGAAATATTCTGAACCGACCAGCAAGTCGGGTTCGACGTGTGCGGCGAGCGCCTTGTATAACGGCGTCGTCGTCTCGGCGAGGTAGGTGCGCAATCCGCGCTGGTTGATCGCCGCTCCGATGGTGGGCATGGCCCACCCCGGCGTACCGAACAGCGAGAGCGAGAGCGTGCATGCCACGCCGCGGTGTCGCGCGATCGACCCGAAGTCGGGCGCCATCAGATCTTCGCGAAAGCCGCTGTTGTGTACGGTGAACTCGGTCGACCGGGCCGTGACGTTATCGAAGCCGCGATACGTGCCGGCCGCGATCGCGGCGGCGCAGAGCGCCTGATCGCGGTCCGAGAGAAATCCTCCAGCGGGCGCGGAGCGGTCGAACCGTTCGCAAACGATCTCGAGGTCGTCCGGGAACGCGGCGTTTGACGAGCCGGCGATGAAGGGAGTGATCACCAGCTCCGATCGAATGTGACGTAGCGCGTGATGTATTCGCGGAACGTCCACTCCTGGTCGAACCAGCGGTAGCGCGTTTCGTCGTCGCAGAACGCGATGCCGAGCCGGCGAACAACTTCGGGGTGGATCGGAAGCTGCTCGAAACCGATCCCCGGGTACTGTTCCGCGGCCGCAGCCATCTCGCGTTCGATCTGGGGCGTCAGCGGCCCGAGAACCTCTTCGCTCTTCAAAAAGAGACGCCGCGTCAATTCGAGGCCCAGTGCGCTCGACGTGTGACCCCACGTCCAGAACATGTGCTCGGTCAACAAGTGTTCGGAAATATAGTCGTCGATCGTCACATCGGAAGCGGCGTCGCGCCGCTCGCCGAGTACGCGATCGCGGTGGACCAGTTCGACGACGTCCGGCATCTTTTCCAGCGACCGTTTCATGTAGGCATCGAAGACCTCGTCGGCGGGGAGATCGAGCTTTGCGATCTCCAATCCGATGCGGTCACCCCATGGATAGCGCCCCCACGGGTAACCCGGCTCGGGGGCATTTCTCGACTCAGCCCACGCAAACGGCCAAAGACCCATCGCGTTCAGCGGCGGGTAGACCAGCACCGGGCACGCGGCGGGAATGCGCCGGCGCAGCTCCTCGCGGACCGGCACGACGTTGCGCTCATCGTATTGTTCCCACACGAGCACGGCATCGTCGGCTTCGGGCGGGACCGGCTCCGCCTCACCGCCCGGCGCCGCATGGTTCATCACGGTGACGAATTCGAATCGGGCGGCTATGCTCGGGCTCCGGTTCAGCAGCAGCGAAAGCAGCGGAGCCTGACAGTTCCCGTAAATGAGGACCTTTTTGCGGGGCGGCATCGTCAACATCCGTTCGTGCACTCGATGTAGCTTTCGAGCACCGGCACGCCGCTTCCCGGCCGAACGTCGAGCTCCCACGTGCCCGCGCGGTGATCGCTCGGCGCGAATCCGAACTTCGCGTAGACTCCCGCCGCAAGCCCGTTTTTCTCCGTCGGAACGAACTCACCGACGATCGTCGGCAGTCCCTCCGATCGAGCGGCCTCCACGAGACGCCGCATGATGAACTCTTCCACGGTTCGCGAGAAAACGCGGCAGCTCATCAGCCAGCTGTCGATACGCAGCGCCGAATCCTCTCGGAATACGATGACCGACGAGACCAACCCGTGATCGCCGTGCCGGTCGCGCAGGGTGAAGGCGAACAGCCTCACGTCCGGTCTGCGCGCGAAGTCGCGAATCTTCTCTTCGTCGTATCGGCGCGTGGTCACATTGAACTGGTTCGTCTTCTGCTCGAGCTGCGCGATGCGCGCGAGGTCGTCCTCGCGTGCTTCATAGAGGCTGCCGACCATTTGGAGCCCGGCGAGGTAACTGCCGAGATCCGTAGCGCGCTCCCGTTCCTGCTCCGCACGTCCGCGTGCAGCATAGGCGTCGCTCCGGCGAAGATCCTCGCCGGTGTAGGCCGGAAGATCGAACCAGTGACCTGCTTCGAGCCGGTCGACGAACGTCGTCGGATCGTCTCCGAGCTCGACGACCGCGACGGCGGGCAGCTCTTGCCGAACCAGGTCGCACTCGGCCGGATTGTCGTCGACGAACACGAATGAATCGAGACCCAGGTTCAATTGCGCGGCGATTCGCCGCAGACCGGACGCCTTGTCGTTCCAGGAACATTCGAAGGCCGCGAAGTGCTCAACCGCTAGGGCGCTGTGCGCGTGAGCGAACCCGCCGGCGGCGATCGCCGGATCGTTCTTGCTGCACACGGCGAGGACGACGCCGCGCTCGCCGAGCGCTTTGACGTACGCGCCCCATTGCCGGAACGCTTCACCGGTCGGCGTCCCAGGGCCGAGCTTGATGTTCTCGACCCCGTCGTCGCCGATGACGCCGCCCCACAGCGTGTTGTCGAGATCGACGACCAGGACTTTTTTCGTGCGCGCGTTGGCTGCACGCCAGGCTGCAGCGAAGAACTCCATGTACGCGGGAAGAAACTGCGGGTCGAACGGAAGCTTGCCGTTGAAGTAGAAACGATCCGGCGACCATCGGCTCGAGCCGACCGCGTTCGCCAGCCGATCGGTTTCGATCCAGTGCACGAGCCCGCGGCCCCGCTCGAAGAGCGCCGCAGTGATCTTTGCGACTTGTTCGATCTCGCCGGACGGGCACGTTCGCTCCGCGACGCCGCGATACGAAAACGACGGCGGCACGATCACGTGCTGCAGGATCGTGCAGCCGGCGTCCTTCAGCACGCTCCACAGGTTCGCGAACAGCTCGACCCTATCGGCGATTGCCGCGTCGACCTCAGTCACGGTTGCGGCGATCGGAAGCTGCGTCACGGCGTCTCGCCAGTCGAGCGCGATCACGACGACGTCCGGGTGGAACGTGTGCAGTCCGGAGGTCGGATCGAGGACCTCCTGAACGTAGGCTCCGTAGAGGGCGTTGTAGACCTGCGGCAGCACGCCTTCGCGAAAGACGCCGCACGCCACCGCCTTGGCGATGAAGTCGGTCGTCAGGCTGCCGATAACGGCGACGCGCTGAACCGGCCCGTCCCACGCGTCGGCGGACTCCATTTTCGAGAGTCGCTGCGCTGCGTTGAACAGTTGCGGAAGCGTCGGCGAGGCGCTGCGCAGGGCGGCTTGCAGGTCGGCCAAAGTCGACCCTTCAGCCCGAACCACGTCAGGCGCCTTCGACGCGGTGCCGAGCCAAGATCGTGCGGATCTTCCCGACCGATTGCAGCCCGGCCAGCTCGTCGTTGCTCAGCGTAAACCCGTATTCGGACTCGAGCATCGTCGCGAGCATGATCTGCCGCATACTGTCCCATTTCCCCAACGTCTCGTTGTCCGAATTCTCGGTAACTTCGGAGGCGTCGACTTCCATGACGGAAGCAATCAATTCGAGCAGAGGGACTGGCATCGTCGAGTAGGGCCTCGATAAGTTAAACGGATACGAAGCCGGTCAGTTCTTAATTTCCAGAAGGAAGCCCTTCGGGTCGTTCAAGATCGTGCGGAAGCCGAGCGCGGCGAGACCCCGTACGAGCGCTGCGTCCTGACCCGAATCGAGCACCGGCATACCTCGATTGAGGATCACGGCCGCAATGTTGAAGTGACGAACGTAATCGGCGAGCCGGTCATTGTCTAGTGCCGTCTGCAAGTCTGCGAATCGACCAGGGCCGAACCAATCGCCGACCGTTTCGATACCGGCCAGCCGAAAATAATACTCGGTTTCCACGCGAACCAAAAGCACGCGCGGGGTCGGCTGATGGGAAAATCGCCGCGAGCCGATCACCCTTTCCGTCTCGAGGTATCCTGCGAGATCCCGCTCGAGGAAAGTGTTGTCGCTCACGTAGCGAGCTTCAAAGCCGCGGTAGCGGGCTTGCCAGTGATAGTCGTAAAACGGCCACGAGCCCGGCGACGGAATGACGGTGACGATCGCCAAAACGGTGCGAATCGCGGCGCCGGCCGCGGCGTTGGGGATCCACAGCAGGAGCGCTCCGATCGATGCCGCCAGCGCCGGTTCGACGATCAGCATGTACCGCAGCAAATACGTCGTCATGATGCAGTAGACTAACGAATAGGCGGTCGTGACGCAGAGCATCAGCAGCGCGCGCTCGCGTCCTCCGCGGGCGCCGAACAGCATCCCGGCGGCAATGACGACGAGCGGCACGTACAGGAACAGGTTGAGCGCCGCGGTCCCATACTCTCGCAGGTAACCCGGATCGACCCAAGACCGATACGGCAGCACGGCCAGCGTGTGCAGGCTTTTGTCGGTCTTGAGATCGGCCAGGATCAACGCGGTATCGTCACTGCTTTTCGTCGCCTCAGGGCGGTGCAGCAGATGACTGACGACCGGCGGGATCGGGTCGTGATCCAACGCGACGTTGCGAACGTACCAGGGAGAACCGGCGAGAAGAAGCACCGCGCACGCGATCGCTCCCGCGCGCCGCGTACCTCCGAGCCATGCCACGAGCACCCACACCGTGGCCGCGAGGAGCGGGAAAAATGCGATGAGCGTCACCTTCATCCCGATAAGGAAGGCTCCGCAACACACTGCCGACCACCTCAGGTCGATACGTTTGGTGAAGGCCGCGACGGCGCACAAGGCGGGAATCAGCGCGAACATCTCGACCTGCACGTCCGTCATGCCGGTGTCGGTCCACCGCAGGAAGACCGGTGAGACGACGATGGTAAGGGGCAGGAGAAAGGCCACGACCAACCGCGACGCGCGCCCGAAGCGCGTCGCCGCGCGAGGAAAGCAGTCCTCGACGAGACCGATCGCGGCTTTCGTCGCGAGGACCGCCAGCGCGCCGCACAGCCACGTGGCGAAGTGGACATACGCCGCGGCATGCACGACGTCGAACAACGCAAAGATCATGTGGAAGTTGTTCGCGTAGTACGGTTCCCGCAGGAACATGTCGGTGAAGATGCGTCCGTGGTACGCCCATTCCGCGGCGTACGCCAAATGATAACGGACGCTGTCCGAGTCGATGTCCGGAAAAGCCGCGGGGACGATCGTCGCGAGCCCGACATAATAGAGCGCGAGGTTCGCGGGGCCGAAGGCCAGTCCGACCCGGGCCGCCTGAGCCCGCCAAAAGGCGCGCGTGAGCGCCGCCGGGCCGTGAACGACCCTGCCCCAAACGACGAACGCCGCGAGCAGCGCGATGAGACCCCAACCGGTCAGGAACCCCACCATGCCGAGGACGAACGCACCGAAACCCCACAGCGCGATTCCTGTCGCGCTGCGCACGACGAACTCGGCCAATGCGCTCGACCGCGTGTTGGGCTGAGCTAACCGCGCATCGAGCAGCGTACCGGTAAGGTATGCGAGGATCCACACGACGTGGATCAAGACCAGCCCGACGAGGAGATGAAGTTGAGCGTTCAATCTCCTCCTATGCTACGTCGAGGACGTGATCATAAGCCTGCCGCGGCGCGGGAGGAGCCGTTTGGCGGCGTGGGCAACGCAGGGGCCGGGATGGAAACCCGATCCCGCGTGCTCGCGTCGTGGAGGTTCAACCTCCGCGGGCAATTCGGTGCCGTCGCGGTCTGTTTGGTCCTCGCCGCGCTGGTGTGGTTTGCCGCGGTCGGGACGACGAACGCCGCTCGAGTTGACGACCTCGTCCGAATGATCGAGCTGGGCCGACCGCACAGCGTGCTGTCGTTCGTCGAACGTTGGTGGCTCGGGACCTCCGACGCGGGGTGGGTGAGCCTCGCGATCGCGGCGCTCCAAATATGCTGCATCGTCCTCTGCGCAGGCTTCGCTTGGGCGCTCACGCGATCGGTCGCGCTCGGTGCAGCCGTCGGCGCTCTGGCCTTGGTGTCGCCGTTCCCGGAACAGTGGCTCGGAACGCCGTCCGGGCTTGCCGACGGCGTCACGGTGACCGCTCTGCTCGTCGTTTTCGGGACGTTGCTTCTCGGCGGTGATTCACGATTGCGTAACGCCGCCGCGTTCGCTGCCGTGCTGGTATCGGGCTGGCCGCTTGCGCCGCTGGCTGCCGTCGCGATCGTGCTGCGCAATTCTGCCGGGTGGTGGCTCGTGGTCGCCGGCGTTTCCGCGCTTGGCGTCCGCGCCGCCCTGGGGTATCCCCTGTGGGCCCTCGGGGGGCATGCGACGCTATTCGGACCCTACGTGGTCGTCGCATTGCGCGGGTTGGTACTATGCGCCGCCGCGATTCCGGCAATCATCTACGCGGTGAGGGGCCCTGCCGCGAGGTGGATCCGAAGGGGGACGCGAGCGCAGCGCGCGTTGCTCCTTGCTGCGCTGGTGCTCGTGCTGACCGCCGGCTTTCTGGCATCTGCGCCGGCTGCTTGCTTCTGCGCGGAAGCGGGCATCTTGCTCGTCGCTATGAGCGTCGCCGCACCACGTGCCGGCATCGCCTCAGTCCGAAATGCATGCCTCGTCGTCTCGGCGGTTTTCGTCGTTGTCAGCGTCACCGTACGCATGCAGCCTGCTGCGGCGGATAACTCCCCGAGCGTCGCGCAGGATCGCGCGACGCTGCGTGCGATCGCGGGTGCCCCGGCGATCGTATTGGTCGATCACGGCGATACGCTGTATCGAGCGAGATATTCGAAAGACGTCTTGGCGTTCTTGGCGGGCCACGCGCTGGACGTGCGATACGAGAAGCAGCCGCCGTCCGTCGTCGCGGGCCCCGTGATCGAAGCCGGACCGAGCGGTCTTCAGCGAATCGACGAGAGCTTACGTGCCATGCTCGCATTCGAAGGCTCGCGCGCGCACGTCGTCGACGACATCGCCGCGCGCAGCCGGGACGGACGGATCAACGACCGTACCCCGCAGGGGACCCCGAGCGGTCTCGGTGTCGTTCCGTCGATGACGCTTCCCGGGCCCCACGGTGCGATTGGCTCGATCGTGGTCTTGTCCACGTTCACCTATACCTTCGACCGGGTCCGCGTTCGGCCGGGCCAACGCCTCGTCTATCTCGTCGCGAAGGCGCTGCCGACCGGCACCGCTGCCGGGGCGACGGTGACGATCGACGTTCCCGGCCGGTCGCCTCTCACCGTGCAAGACGAGGTCGCGCCGGCACCGCCCTGGGGCTCCCTGCGTTGGGAGTATCGCTCCGTCGTGCTGCCCGTCGCGGCGCCGTCCTTCGTGAACATCCGGTTCGCCGCGTCGTCGCCGTCGGGACGCAATATCGGCGACTGGGTTGCCTACGGCGCGCCCGCGATCGTGGGAGAATAATCCCGGAGGACGCGAAGCACGAGGATGCTTCGGGTCGGAGAGCGTCGTATTGGCTTCGTCGTGCCTGTGCGGTGTGAGCCACGTCCCGTGGTCGTGAAGACGTCCGTATGATCGCGGGTTCGATCGCCGTAGAAGCCGGCGATGCTCGGACGAGCCGGGGGATCGTCGCGGCGATCATCCCGACGTATCGCGCCTCGCGAACGATCCGCGGCGTTGTGGATCGGGCGCTGGCGGTCGCCGACGTCGTCATCGTCGTCGACGATGCCTGCCCCGAGAGCAGCGGAGAGATGGTCCGTGACCTCGACCCCCGCGTGCACGTGGTGCGTCATGACGGGAATCGAGGCGTGGGCGGAGCGACGAAGACGGGCATTCGGACGGCGCTCCAGCTCCACGCCGACTACATCGTCAAAATCGACGCCGACGATCAGATGGACGCGTCCTATGTTCCGCACATGATCGACGTCCTCGAGCGGTATCCCGAAATTGATCTCGTCAAGGGGAACCGCTTCGCCGATCCCGCCACGCTGCAGACCATGCCGGCGGCGCGACTGGTCGGCAATGCCGGCCTGACGCTGCTCGTGAAGTTCAGCAGCGGCTACTGGACGATCGTGGACCCGACGAACGGATTCATCGCTCTTCGGGCGGACGCCGTGCGCCAGGTGAACTTCGATCGGCTCGCCGATCGATATTTCTTCGAGATCGATCTCTTGTGTCAATTCGGTCTGCGCAGACGGGTGATCGCCGAGCTCGAGATGCCGGCGCGCTACGGGGACGAAAGCAGTTCCCTTTCGATACCGCACGTGATGATGTCGTTCCCGATGAAGCTGGCTGCGCGGTTTGCGCGCCGCCTGCTGGTGAACTACCTCATCGTCGAGATCAACGTGGGCTCGCTGTGCGGCCTCATCGGGCTGCCGCTGCTCGCGGCGGCGATCGTGTTCGGAGGACACGAGTGGCTGATCGCTTCGGCGTCCGGGATCCCGCGTCCGACGGGGACCATCGTCCTCGCGCTGCTGCTGTTCATGATCGGTTTTCAGTTGTCGCTCCAGGCACTGCTCTACGACGTACAGTTCTCGACGCGAACGGTCAAGCTCCGTCGCGAGCGCGCGCACTCCTCACCGCCGGGAGACGTGATGTTCCGATGACCGGCATCAGGTCGCAGCGCATCGGCTCTTGACGGCGCCGGTCACCCATGCAGTCGGTGTAACCGGGGCATCGGGTTTCCTCGGAGGGGCACTGGTGCGCGCCTTCGCGCAAGACGGCAGGCCGGTTGTCGCATTCGTCCGTGACCCTGCCGGCCTGGCACCGCCGCCCGGTGTCGTCGTTCGCCGGTACTCGCTGAACGCCGGGGCTCCAGACCTCGACGGGGTCGAAACGCTGGTGCACTGTGCGTTCGCTCCCCGGGTGTCGGCGCGCGAGGATGCCATCACCACCAACGTCGAGGGAACGCTGGAGATCTTCCGCGCGGCGCGCGCGCGCGCAATCCGCTTCGTCTTCATGTCGAGCATCAACGCAGTCGGGAACATCGACAGCGCGTACGCACGGCAGAAGCGCGCGATCGAGGAGCGATTGGGAGCGGGCGCCCTCGTGCTGCGGCCGGGTCTGGTCGCCGGAGACGGCGGCTTGTTCGCGATCGTCGTCGCGGCGACGCGCCGACCGATCGTTCCGCTCATCGACGGAGGGCGCCAAGCCGTGCAGCTCGTCGGCATCGACGACCTCTACGCCGCGCTTCGTCTCGCGCTGGAAGCCGATCTGTCGGGAGCCCACAACGTCGTGGCCGCTCCGCCGCTCACGCTGCGAACCATCGTGGCGACGCTGCTGCAGGCGCAACGCCGTCGAGCCCTCTTGCTCGACGTGCCCTATGCGGCCGCGTTTGCCGCCGCGTCGATCGCGGAGCGCTGCGGCATCGCGCTGCCGGTGACGACGGAAAGTCTGCGCGGCCTGCGCGGCGCGCGCGTGCAGGAGGCGAGCGCCGCCCTCCGCGAGCTCGGATGGCAGCCGCAACCCCCCTCGGCAGTGCTGGCGTCGTTTGCGTCGAAGGGCGCGCCGTGATTCGTCCCCTGATTCGATCGATCGTGGCGAAGCTGCGCCCGAGCGGAAGCGAATTGTATCGTCTCGTCGTGATGGAAAGCGATCCCGCTTTCGCGAGTCGCTTCGAGCAGCTCACGCCGGGCCCGGCGCTGGCGATCGCCGGCCTCGCGGCGATCGCGCTGTATGCGGTCGTTTCCGCGCCGCTGCGCCTCTTTCGCCGATCCGCATGACGCCGGCGGACGTCATCGTCGTCGGGTCCGGACCCAGCGGCGCGCAAGCGGCGAAGAAGGCGAGCGACCTCGGCCTGAGCGTGATGTTGGTCGACGTGGGCAACGACGACCCGCAGACTCGCGAGGGGATCCCGCCGATGCCGTTCTCGACGCTGCGCCGCACCGATCCCAAGCAGCAGCGGTATTTCGTCGGCGACTTCGACGCCCAGAGCCTGGCGGGCGTACGAGTCGGAGCGCAGTTGACGCCGCCGCGACAGTACATCGCCCGGGATGTCGAGCGCCTCGCTCCGCTGGCGTCGGAGAATTTTCATCCGCTGCAAAGCTTGGCGCTCGGCGGGCTAGGCGCGGGCTGGGGTGCCGGAAGTTTCACGTTCAGCGACGACGAGCTCGGCCGAGCCGGCTTGCCGGTCGCGGAGATGCTGCCGTGCTACGACGAGGTGGCACGCGACATCGGGATCAGCGGTGAGCCGGACGACGACGCCGGTGCGGAGGTGCTGCGCTGTCATCCGGTACAGCCGGCCCTGCCGCTCGACACGAACGCCGCCGCGCTGCTGGCGACGTACGTCCGCCGCCGGCGCGGAGCGCAGCGCAGCGGATTGAAGCTCGGGCGCACGCCGCTCGCGATGCTCAGCCGAGCGCAGGGTGAGGGCGACTTGCTGCGCGCTCCCAATCCGCTCGAGGACATGGATTTTTATTCCGATCGCACGCGGTCGGTCTACCGGCCGCGATACACGATCGAGGAGCTCAAGCGCCGGGACTCGTTCCGCTACGTCGATCAGACGCTCGCGCTGCGCTTTGCTGAATCCGCCGACGGCGTCGAACTGTTCTGCCGCGATCTCCGTACCGGCGCGGACGTCGTGCTCACAGCACGCCGTTTGATCCTGGCGGCGGGCGCGCTGGCAACGACGCGCCTCGCGCTCGCGTCGCTCGGCGCGTACGACGTTCGCGTCCCGCTGCTGGCGAATCCCTATCTCTACATGCCGTGCGTCAATCTCGCGATGCTCGGACGCCCCGCGGCCGATCGGCGGCACAGCCTCAGCCAACTCGTCGGTCTGGTCTCACCGCCGTCACAGCCGGACGACACGCTGGTGCTCTCGTTGTATTCGTACCGCGCGCTGTTGCTCCACAAGCTCGTCAAGGAGATGCCGCTTCCCGTCGGCGCGGGGCTCCTGGCGGCGCGCCTGCTGCTCTCGTCCCTCACGGTCGTCGGCGTCAACTTTCCCGAGCGCCCGACAGCGGAGAAGTGGATGCTCCTTCGCCGGCGCGCCGACGGCACCGGCGAACTCGCGGCATCCTACAGCCTCAGCGACGACGAGCAGGCGTTCAATCGCGAAGGCGCGCGGCTCGTCGCGCGCGCTCTGCGCACAATCGGGTGCATCCCCTTCGCATCCATCGACCCGGGCAACGGATCGAGCATTCACTACGGCGGCGGGCTCACGATGACGCCGGATCGCTCGAACCGCCTCGGGACGTCCGTCAACGGCCGGCTCCACGGCGCGCAGCGCGTCTATGTTGCGGATTCCGCCAACTGGTCATTCCTCCCCGCGAAAGGACCGACGCTTACGATGATGGCGAATGCACGCCGCGTCGCCGCGCACGCCGCCGATGATCTTCGAGCGAGCGCGACGTGAGCGAATCCGATTCGTTCCTGCGCGACAAGATCGGTCATCTTTCGTTCGGCGCGATCCTGTATTCGCAAGTCGAGGCATTCGCGTTGTGGCTCGTGGGCGGAATCCCCGGAGTTCCGGGGTTTGCGCTGCGAACGCTCGTAGGCAAACTGCTCTTCAAGCGACTCGGCGGCTTTGCGTGGATCCAACCGGGCGTGACCTTCGTGCAAACCGATCGGCTCAGCGTCGGCTCGCATTTCGGTATCAACACGGGGTCGTACCTCAACGCGATCGGCGGCCTCACGCTGGGCGACTACGTGCTCATCGGATCGAACGTGACGATTTCCTCGGGACAGCACCCGGTCGACGGCCGCCTGCCGCCGGTCTTCGCGCGGCCGGTCGTCCCCAAACCGATCGTCATCGAAGACGACGTCTGGATCGGCGCGGGGGCCGTCATCATGCCCGGCATCACACTGCGCACGGGGACGGTCGTCGGAGCGAACGCGGTGGTGACGAAGGACACGGAACCGTACGCGGTGGTGGTTGGAGCACCAGCGCGCACGATTCGCTTCAGAACGTCTTGACCTTCGCGAACCCGCTAGCGCGGAAGATCGCCGTGATCTTGTCGATGTTCTCAGGCTTCGCGAAGTACGCGACCACGCTGCGCCCGTTTTGCAGCGCCTCGACGTAGTTGTCGACCTCGTCGTCGGGAATCTCGAGATCGCCGAGCCGGTCGCTGAGCGCCTCGTTGCGGAAATAGCGCGTCCCGTAACCGCCGGCGGTCGGCCCGCCGGAGGTGATTCCGGGGACCCCGGTCCCCTGGCCGCCGCCGGTCATGAGACCTGGATTCAGGATCCCCGCCTGCGACGCGGTGCCTTGCGTGGAATCATCGGGGCCGATCAGCTGGATCGGATCGAGCGGCAAGCCCGCTTCCTTGAGTGATGCTTCGAGCGCGGCGATGTCGCCGTTCTGAGAGATGCCGGTCACAACCAGACCCACGCGATACCTCTTCTGAATTCCACGGTGGATGACGAAGCGGCGATTGTTCGCGGCGCTCCGCCCGGTGCCTTTCGGCCGATCAGCCGGCCAACTGACGAACCGCTCGGGCGAGCCGCTCGATGCCTTCCGCGATGCGGGCCTCCGGCATTGCGGAGAAGTTCAGGCGCATCCCGTCGCCGCGTTCGCGATCCGGATAGAACGGCCGGCCGGGGACGAAGACGACGCCGTCCTCGACCGCACACGCGAACAGCGCCTCGGTGTCGATCCCCGCGCCGACCGTCGCCCAGAGAAACATCCCGCCGTCGGGGACGTTCCAGGCCACGTGCGAGGGCATCGTGCGCGCCAGGGCGGCGACCATCGCGTCGCGCCGCGCGCGGTACGTCGCGCGCACCAGCCGCAAGTGCGCGTCCAGCCGAGCGTCGTCCTCGACGTACGCGTGAAAGACGTACTGCGCGTAGGTGCTGGAGTGAAGGTCTGCGCCTTGCTTGGCGGTGACGATCTTTTCGCGCAGGTGCCGGTCCGGTACGACCATCCACGCGACCCGCAAGCCTGGGGCGACCATCTTCGAGCCGGTCCCGAGATACGTCACCGCGCCGCGCGCCGCATGACGCAAGAGCGGCGCCGGCGCGGCGCGCTCGAAGGTGATCTCCCCGTACGGGTCGTCCTCGAGGATCGGCACCCCATGCCGGGCGCAGATCTCGGTGATTTGCGGCCGCCGCTCGGCCGCCAGCGTGTTGCCGGTCGGGTTCTCGTAGTTGCACACCAGGTACAGGAACTTCGGCTTCGGCGCGGCCGCCGCGAGCGCTACGTCCAGCGCGGCCGGCACGATGCCGTGCGCGTCGGAGGTGACGGGCAGATACCGCGGCTCGTAGGCGTCGAACGCCTGGATCGCGCCGAGATACGACGGGTTCTCGAGCGCCACGACGTCGCCCGGATCGAGGAAGACGCGGCCGTACAGGTCTAGCCCCTGCTGCGAGCCGCCGGTCACCACCACGTCATCGGCCTGGATGTCTACTCCGTGCTGGGCGTTCAAGCGCGCGGCGACCCACGACCGCACCTCGCGCACGCCGTCGGTGACCGAATACTGGAGCGCGGCGGCGCCGCGGGTGCGCATCACCCGGTCCTGCGCGGCCGAGATCTCCTCGACCGGGAAGAGTTCGGCGGCGGGAAGGCCGCCGCCGAATGAGATCACCTCGGGGTTCTCGGTGACCTTGAGCATCTCGCGGATCGTCGAGGGTTTGAGGCGTTCGACCCGGCGGGCGAGCCGGGCGGGCTCGAGGAGAATGTCCACCTTGCGGTGTTCCCGCCCGAAGCGATTCGCTCCGCTGGCCTCAGCGCCAGCCGCGCATCGGCGGTCCGGCGATTGGCGCTCGCTGCACGGCGCCGTCCAGTTGGGCGGAGCGGATGAACGACAGGATCGCCGCGCCCAGGCCCGTCAGCCACACCAGCGCCGTCACGACCCAGCCGACGATCGGGATGATTTCGGCGGCCGAGACGATGACGAGGCCCATGATCAGCGCGACCAGCGGCGAGGGCGTCGACGCGGGCATGAGCAGTTCGCACAGCCGCCGTCCGACCAGCAGCGAGATCGCGCCCTGACCGATCCACAGGCCGAGGAAGATGGCCGCCGCCTCGAGGGCGATCAGCGGGATCCCGATGATGCTGATGGCGAGCACGATCGCGATCGGAAAGATCGCGATCGCACCGAGCGCGCCGGCCGCCACTGAGAGCGCCGGATGGCGCTCGACGCGGGCCAGCGCCAAGCGCATCCGCAACGGAAACAGCAAGAACACGAGCACGACCACGGCGCTCGAGGCGAGCTTCCCGAACAGACGATAATCCTGATGATCGCCGAGCGCCGAGGTGCCCCACGGTACCAGCGCGCGCATCGTGTCGTTCTGGATGCAATGCTCCTGGCCGTCGACCTGGGCCGACCCGCTGAGCGAACAGGTGCCGAAGAGCGTGTTGACGTCGCCGTGCACGACCCCCGCGATGTCGGCGTTGCCGAACACGACGTTCAGGTCGCCGTCGACGACCTCGTTCGGCGCGATGTAGACGTCGGTGAAGAACTTCGTCTGACCGTGATCGTGACTGCGCGCATCGGCCGGTCGCGGGTAGGCGAAGGCGAGGACGGCGAGCACGGCTGCCAAGACCGCCGTCAGGCGGCCGTTCACGAACGCAGGCGCTCGGCCAGGCGCGGCCGGATGACGGCGATGCCCACGATGAGGGTGAGCGCGACCGCGATGTCGAGGACGACCGCGGCACCGACGAACGTTCCGAGCGTTCCGAAGTCGCCGGCAAGCCGGCTTGCGGCGTGCCCGAGCGAACCGAACGTCCGCAGCACCTCGCGGCTGAGGTCGAGAATCGTCTCGCCGATCGCATGGAGCGTGCTGGGGGCAAGCAGGAAGCCGGCGCCGATCAGCAGCCACGCCGCGACGAGATACGAGACCACGTAAGCGAATACCGGAGCGTGCGAGACGTGCGGGTGCGGCGCGCACCGCACTTCGGCCATCGTCGCGAAGGTGAAGTTTTCCGGCAGCCCGACGGTCCGCGGCGCGGCCAGGAGCGCGTCGACGACGCGCAGCTCTTCGAGCACGCCTTTGCAGCTGCCGCACCCGTTGAGATGCGCGAGCAGCCGGGCGCGCTGGGCCGGGGTCAGCGTGTGATCGAGATAGGCCTCGAAGAGCGCCTCAGACGAGCTGCAACTCACCGAACCCCTCCATCACCCGGAAGGTCCGGGTTGCGGAGTTTCCCTGGGCCGCCGCTTCTCGCTCGCGCAATTTGTGCGCCAGCGCCAGCTTGCCCCGATGGATCAGCGTCTTGACGTTGCCGAGCGAGAGTCCCATCGTCGTGGCGATCGTCTGGTAGTCCATGTTGTCGTAGAAGCGCAGCGAGAGCACCGCCCGGGTGCGTTCGGGCAGTTCGGCCAGCGCGCCGCGCACCTCGGCCTCCGCCTCCGCCCGCAGGACCCCGCCGGCCGGATCGGCCTCGGTGGAGAGGTCGGCCACGCTGTTCTCGAGGGTCTGGTCCTCGCCGAGGTCGGCGACGGCCGGCCGCCGCAGCGAGCGGCCCAGGAACGTGCGCACGACGTTGCGCGCGATGTGGTAGAGCCAGGTCGAAAACCGGCCCAAATCCGGGTTGAACGTGCCCAGGTGCGCGTAGGCGCGCAAGAACGTCTCTTGGGTGAGGTCGGCGACGTCCGAGGGCTGGCGCACCGAGGCGCCGATGAACGAAGCGATCCCCCGTTTGTACCGCTCGACGAGGATTGCGAACTGGTCGCGGTCTCCGTCCAAGACCGACTGAACCAAGCGTTCGTCGACGACTTCGGGGATTGACTGTACGGCCATCCTACTCTCTTGTACCGCAGCGGGCTGGGGAAGTTTCCGGGAGGTCGCATCCGTCGTCCCCCTAAGAGTGGGCCACCGTGAGAGACTGGTTTTTCTTGGGCTGCGAGGACGCGCGATGAGGCTGCGTCGCTGGATGGTTACCGGTGGACTCGGGTTCATCGGGTCCGCGTTCGTGCGGCAGGTCCTGCGGGAACGCCCCGACGTCTCGATCACCGTGCTCGACGCGATGACGTATGCGGCCAATCCGAGCAACGTCGCCGAGGTCGCGAACGATCCGCGATACCGCTTCGTGAAGGGGGACATCGCCGATCCCGTCGCCGTCGACCTCGCCGTGGGCGAAGGCGTCGAGGCGATCGTGAATTTCGCCGCCGAGACGCACGTCGACCGCTCGATCTTGGAGCCCGAAGCGTTCATCCGCACCGACGTCATGGGCACGCACGTCTTGCTGGAGGCGGTGCGCCGCCACGCGATCGGACGGTTCGTCCAGGTATCGACCGACGAAGTGTACGGGCACGTGGCAGCCGGAGCGTCGACGGAAGACGACCCGATCCGGCCGCGCAGCCCGTACGCCGCCTCGAAGGCGGGCGGCGACCTTCAGGTGCTCGCGTACTACACGACTTACAACACGCCGGTGCTGATCACGCGCGGTTCCAACACGTACGGTCCGTATCAGTATCCGGAGAAGCTGATCCCGCTCTTCGTGACCAACCTGCTCGACGGCGCGACGGTCCCGGTCTATGGCGACGGCCTGCAGGTGCGGGATTGGCTCCACGCCGACGATCACGCGCGGGGGATCACGCACGTGCTGGAGCACGGCACCCCGGGCGAGGTCTACAACATCGGCGGCGGCAACGGACGCACGAACCTCGAGATCACCCAGCGGCTGCTCGACCTCACCGGCCGCACGTTTGACGAAAGTGTGCGCCACGTCGAGGACCGCGCCGGCCACGACCGCCGGTATGCCTTGGATTGTGCCAAGGCGCAGGCACTCGGCTGGAGTCCTCGCGTCGGCTTCGAAGAAGGCCTCGCAGAGACGGTCGCCTGGTACCGCGAACACGACGCCTGGTGGCGCCCGATCAAGTCCGGCGAATTCCGGGCCTACTACGAACGCCAGTACGCGCACCGCTAGGAGAAACATGAAGGGCATCATTCTTGCCGGCGGGTTGGGCTCGCGGCTGAGGCCGCTCACCAAGGTTACGAACAAGCATCTGCTGCCGATTTATGACAAGCCGATGATTTACTATCCGCTGGAGACGCTGTGCAAGGCGGGGATCAGCGAGATCATGATCGTTACCGGCGGGAACAACGCGGGTGACTTTCTGCGGCTGCTGGGGAACGGGCGCGAGTTCGGTTTGCCGCATATCGCGTACACCTACCAGGAAGGCGAAGGCGGGATCGCCGACGCGCTCAAGCTGTGCGAGCATTTCGCGGGCGGTGAGCGCGTGGTCGTGGTGCTCGGCGACAACATCATCCAGGACGACATCTCCCCGTACGTCCGCCGGTTCGCCGTGCAGCCTTCGGGTTGCCGGCTGCTGCTCAAAGAGGTCGACGATCCGGAACGCTTCGGCGTGGCGGAGTTCGACGGGGAACGGATCGTTGGCATCGAGGAGAAACCGGAAGTGCCGAAGAGCCGGCACGCCGTAACCGGAATCTACATGTACGACAACCGCGTGTTCGACTATGCGCGTGATCTCAAGCCCTCCAAGCGAAACGAGCTCGAGATCACCGACGTCAACAACGCCTACATCGCCGCGGGCGATTGTTTCTTCGACGAGCTCGACGGCTGGTGGACCGATGCCGGGCAGTTCGAGTCGCTCTATCGCGCCACGCAGTTGGTCGCCGAGGATCGGCTGAAGAAGACGTTCGCGCCGGCGTGAGCGCGCGTCGCATCGCCCTGATCGGCGGGTCGGGCCAACTGGGCTCGGCGCTGCGCGACGTGTTCGCCGCGCGCGAGACGTTCGCTCCCGCGCATGCCGACTTGGATTTCGAAGACCCGGCCGCGGTCGCGCGGCTGCTCGAACGAACGCAGCCCGACGTCCTGATCAACTGCACGGCGTTTCACAACGTCGACGTGTGCGAGCGCGAGCCCGAGCGGGCCTTCGCGGTGAACGCACTCGCGGTCGATCGCGCCGCCGCGGCCTGCGCTGCGCGCGGTGTCGCGTTCTTGACCATCAGCACCGACTACGTGTTCGCGGGCACGCTGGGACGCGCGTATCGTGAAGACGACGCCGTCGGCCCGCTCACCGCGTACGGCGCGTCGAAGGCGGCCGGCGAGTTCCTGGCCCGCCGTCATGGGCCGCGTTCCTACGTCATCCGCACCAGCGGCGTCTTCGGCACGGCCGGGACGTCGAACAAAGGCTACACGCTCGTCGAGAAAGTGCTGCGCCAGGCCGAACGGGGCGAGCCGACTCGCATGGTTTCCGACATGACGTTTTCGCCGTCGTACGCGCCGCACGTCGCGCGCGCGATCCGCGACCTGATCGACGCCCAGGCATACGGCACACATCACGTGACGAACGCCGGCGAGGTGTCCTGGTACGCATTCGTCCGCGCCGCGTTCGCGAAAGCCGGACTCGGCGCCGCGCCGCTCGAGCCGGTCACCTATGCCCAGCTCGGGAACCCGACGCCGCGGCCGATGCATTCGCCGCTCGAGAACACGACGTTCGCACCGCTCGGCATCGACCCGCTGCCGGGATGGGATGCCGCGCTCGACGAGTTCTTGAACGCTCGCGGGGCGCGAGCGACGGCCCCCTCCGTGACCGGCGCGTAGCCGATGCGCGTTTTGGTTACCGGCGGCGGAGGCTACATCGGGCTCGAGCTCTGCCGTCAACTGCTCGAACGCGGTGACGAAGTGCGCGTCGTCGACCGGTTCTTTTTTGGTGAGGGGCCGCTGCGCGCGCTGGCCGAGCGCAGCGACGGGCGGCTGACGTACACGTTCGGCGACGTGCGGACGTTCGACGAGTCGCTGCTGGACGGCATCGACGGCGTCTCGCATCTGGCCGGGCTCTCCAACGATCCGACCGCCGAGTACAATCCCGCGGCGAATTGGGAGATGAACGCCATCGCGACCGAACTGCTCGCGCAGACGTGCAAGCGGCGCGGGGTCGCGCGTTTCGTCTTCGGCTCCTCGGCGTCGCTGTACGACGGCATCGGTCCGGGGATGTTCGACGAGCAGTCGGCCGTGCAGCCGCGCGGCGCGTACTCGATCTCGAAGAAGTACGGCGAGGATGCCCTGCTGCGGCTGACCGACGAGCGGTTCGCGCCGACGATCTTGCGCCAGGGAACGGTGTACGGCTGGTCCCCGCGTATGCGCTTCGATCTCGTCGTCAACACCTTCCTCAAAGATGCCGTGACGGTCGGCAAGCTGTACCTGCACGGCGGCGGCTGGCAGTGGCGCCCGCTGGTCGACGTGAGCGACGTCGCGCGCGCACACATCGTCTGCTTGAGCGCGCCGCTCGACGCGGTGCGAGGCGAGATCTACAACGTGCTGCAGGAGAACTACCAGGTTCGCCAGCTCGCGATGCTCGTCGCCGGGTCGCTCAACCTGCGCGGCCGTCACGTCACGCTGGAGGAGGCGCCGCTCCCCAAGCTCGTCCGCGACTATCGGATGTCGAACCTCAAGATGACGCAGCGCCTCGACTTCACGCCTGCCGTCACCGTTCTCGAGTCGATCGACGAAATGCTGGCAAAGCTCCCGCTCGACGACCTCTCGTGGCTGGCGAATCCGCGCTGGTACAACATCGCTTGGATGAGCGTGCTCGAAGAAGTCCACGCCCATCAGCGCGAGTTCGCCTCGATCTACTGAAGAATCCGACCGCATGAGGGACGTGATCTTCGTCGTCGGCATGGGCCGCAGCGGAAGCTCCGCATTGACGCGCGTGCTCTCCCTGTGCGGAGCCGCCCTTCCGCTTGCGGTCTTGCCGCCGAACTTCGGCAACCCGACCGGTTATTGGGAGCCCGCCCTAGCCCTCGAGATCAACGATCGATTTCTCCGTGCATACGAGTCCTCGTGGTACGACACGAGCCTGCGGCTCCAGCTTGGGCGAGTCGCGACCGGGGAGAGCGCGGCTCTCGTCGCGCAGGCTGCCGCGATGCTCGCCGATTCGTTTGAGAGCTCCGGACCGATCGTCGTCAAGGAACCGCGGATATCCGGGCTCTTGCCGTACTGGATCGAGGCGGCCCGCAAAGCCGGTCTTCGTCCGGCGATCGTGCACCTCTTCCGCAATCCGGATGACGTCGCGGCGTCGCTCGCGCGCCGCGACGACCTTGCGGCCGAGCAATCGCGCGCGCTCTGGCTGAAATACAATCTCGTCGCGGAGCGCGACGGGCGTGGCTTCGCGCGCGCGTTCATTTCGTACGAGGACTTGATGACGGACTGGGAACGGGTCGTCGGACGCTGCGCAGAAGACCTGCGGGTCGACCTTGTGATCTCCGACGATGCGCGGACTGCCGTCGCTGGTTTCCTCTCGCCCGAACTTCGTCACCACACCACACCGGACGAACGTCAGGTCTCCGACGACGAGAGTCGTCTGCTTTTGCGCACCTATCGGCTCTTGAACGCTGCGAAACACAAGCGTCCCGCATCGAGCGCGTTCGATTCGCTCCTCGTGGAGTACGGACGGACGAGCGGATAGTCGTGTCGATCACCTACTCCTGCGTGATCGAGGCGGACCCGAAATATCTCAACCAGGTCGCGATTTGGATAACGACGCTGCTCGAACTGGGTGGTGCACGCCGTTCTGACTTGCTGGTGCATGTCGTCGAAGGCGAGTACTGCCGCGAAATTGTCGAGTACTTGTCGAGGCGAGGCGTTGCATTTGTTCCGGTGCAGCGTTTCGGTGATGGCCCGTATTGCAATAAGCTGCGACAACTCAGAAGCGCCGCGCTTCGCGCGAGCCGCTACGCGGTGCTGTGCGACAGCGATCTCGCCTTTTGCGCGCCGATCGATGGTTGGATCGGCGTCGCTCGAGCGGCGGCGAAGCCCGTCGACCTTCCTAATCCGCCGCTGGAAGTGTTAGAGCAGGTATATCGGCGAGCCGGCTTTGCGCGCTTCCCGGCGACTACGCAGTGTTCGCATGCGGCCGGCTCGACATATGCCAACAATTGCAACGGTGGCCTGTACGTGCTGCGCACCGACTTTCTCGATGAATTGGCCCCCGTTTGGGAAAAATGGGCGCTGTGGGTTCTCGAGCAACGATCGCTCCTCGGGGACCAGATGCCGCACGCCGATCAGATATCGTTTGGGCTTGCGACGTGGGAACTGGGGGAGGCGGTGTTCCCGCTTCCGGCCATCGCGAATTACCCGACGCATCTTCCGCTCGATCGCTACGATCCGGCGACCGACCCGCCGGCGGTTCTGCACTATCACGATCGCGTCGGACCGGACGGATTGCTGCTGGCGCTCGGCGTGCCGAGCGTCGACGATCGCATCCGGCTCGTCAACGAAACGCTGTCCGCAGAGAGAGCGAACCCGCTTCGCTAACCGGGGGGCATCCCCTCGAGTGCGGTGTCCGGCTCGAAGAAGCACCGTCTGGCCGACTCGGTCTCGCATCTTCCGAACAGAAGCGGCTTTCTCAGCGGAAGCGACAGCGGAGCGCGACCCACGATCGCTTCGAACTCGCGTGACATCGCCTCCCAAATCGTAGGTCCGTCCTCGGTCTCCTTACGAAGGACGCCGCCAGGCCTGGTCGTGTTTCCATCGTGTACTTGGTGAAAGGTGCCTTCGCCGATCAGCACGACCGGAGTTATCGCGCCGTCGTTGAGAACGCGATCGTAGAATTCGAAGTTGGCGAGGCCGCCGCCGCGGTATCGAAACGCCTCGTGAAAGCCGCCGATGCGCGCAAAGCTCTCTCTGCGCATCATGAAAGCGGTCGTTTCCGGAAAGTCGGAGAGGACGCCGTGCCGATACGACAGGCCCCTGGCGCAGATTTCGAATAGGCGGTACCCGTCTTCGGGCCACGCGATCTCGTCGAGCAATCGGTCTTCGACCTCCGGGCAGTACCCGTTCTGCTGCGAGATCTGCTGCGTCTCGAAGCCGAGGTGGAAGCCCATCGTCGCGACAAAAACGTCGCTTGCGGTGAGCATCGCCGTGGCCGCGCGGGCAAGAAATCCCGGGCTCGCCATCCGCGCCCCGTCGATGAGCACGGAGATGTACTCCCCTTTCGCTGCGGCCACGCCGGCGTTGATGGCTTGGCACGGCGAAGGATTGCCGGGAGGGAAGCGGAGGATCTTGACTTCCGCGGAGATGCCCTCGAACCACGCAGCATCGACCGGTACGTTCGAGCCGTTGTCGACGACGATGATTTCAAGACGCGCTGCATCCAGACCGGTCTGATACGGAGGCGAGAGCGATCGCACCGTGCGGGGAAGTTCCCGCTGCAGATCGTGCGCCGAAACGACGACGGAGATCTGCTTCGAGGTCGCGCTCATGCCCGCAACCCCGTCATGCCGAACAGACGAAATAGTGCTGGATCCAGTTGCTCTGGTCCCGTTCGAAAGAACCGTCGATGCGCCATCCCGCGCTCTCGATCAGCGACTCCATACATTCGCGGCCGTAGGTTGCGAGAAGCAGCGGATTCTCTTTATCCCGGTCTTCGAAACCGGTGAGTTCATCGTCGATGAACGCCGAGAAGAAGAGCGTACCGTTCGGGCGGAGGGGCTTCCTCAGAAGGCGGAGCATCGCGAGAGCGTCGTCTGGATTCAAATGGGTGAACACCGAGAAAAGCCAGATGAGGTCGAAGCTCTC
The DNA here is from genome assembly GCA_028287545.1 of Vulcanimicrobiota bacterium. The sequence goes on from JAQBPL010000014.1 coordinate 22,533, forward strand.
GGTCGTCGGCAGCGTCTCGAACGTCGAAAGTGCGACCCCGCCCCGGTTGTACATCGCGTTGTGCACGTTCCAATGGTGAAAGCGAAATCGGGGATCGTGCGAGGCGAGGTTCTCGTTGAGGAAATCGACGATCGGGACAAAGACCTCCAAGCCCGTGTACGACTTGACGGCGATGTTCCGGTTGACGATCGTCTGAGCGAACCGGACGCCGCATCCGACGTCCAAGATATCGACGTCGGCAAGATTCTCGATGCCGAGGCGGCGCATGACGAGTTTCATCAGCAGCTCGCCGGTGTGTTCGTGACCCACGGCGGCGACGGTAGGAGTGTTTCGCTGCAGATTGTCGGGAACGGCTAATCGCACGGCTGCGGAGTTCGCGCGTCGAGGGACGCGTCCTGTGGCAGCGGATTCGCCGGAGCACGCTCGGCGCGGTCCAGCAGTTCTTCCATGACGCGCCATCCGCGGCCGGTGAGCGCGCGCACGCGGAGCGCGGCCTCGGGGCTTGCGCGGAGCGGCTCGGCCCGCTCGCCGATCAGCGTGTCGAGCTGCAGCACGAGCTCGGCCGCGGCGTACGTCTCGTCGACCGACATGTCGTACCGGTTGACCATCCGCATCAGCTCGACGCCGGGACGCCGCAGTGAGCGATACACGAGCTTCTCGGCGTTCGCGGGCGCCGTCGCTCCGAGCGCGCGGAAGACGCGCTCCACGATGTCCGGGCCGTACCGAAACAGGCGTACGTTGGCGGCGCCGATCAGCTCCTGCGCCTCGAAAACGAAGCCGAGATAGTCGAGGCGGCTCGTGAACACCGTATGTTCGAGGATCTCATCGAACCCGATGTCCAGTCCGTACGCCGCGTCGAACTGTCGTGGGTTGCGCACGAACTGCGCGTACTGCGTGATCGCGAAGGACATCGGTTCGCGGAAGCACGTCCACAGTTCGAGGTCGACGAGCGAGGCCAGATGACGAAGCATCGCCTTCGAAGCCGGCGGGAAATCCCACCAATGGGTGAACAGCCCTTCGGTCGAGACGAGGATGGTTCGCGTATGAGGCGGCGCCGACCGTACGAACTCGTCGAACGCTCGAGCCAGTCCGGCGGCGTCGCCGGCCATCAGCAGAGCGATGAGAAACTGGTGTTTCTTCAACTTCGGATCGAGGCGGGCCGGCGGGTACCAGACGCCCTGCTGTGCCAAGGCGTCGACCTGTTCGGCCAGCGTCTCTTGCAGCGCCGTGGTCCCCGTCTTCTGCGTACCGGCGTGCAGCACGAACTTCAAGCGGTGCGGAAGAAGTTGCGCCCACCGCGCGGATGCCGCGGCGAAGGGATGGTCCTCGGGGAGCGCGGGGACGCGGGCGAGCTGAGCGGCACTGCGTTTGTGCAGTGAAAAGTACGGGGTGTCCGACGGTTCCGCGATCGCCTGATTCAGCGCGGCGACCGCGGTATCCAACTGCGGGTCGTACACCTTCGCGCGGACCAGCCCGAAAGCGTCGAATCGCGGCCAGCGGAGCGCGCGGACGGGCCGCGCGGCGTCGTACGACGCCGGCAGCGTTTCGGCGTCGAGCGGGAAGCTGTCGTTTGCGCCGAGGTAGGAGACGGGAAGATCGAGCGCCGCTATCGCGAGGGCGAGCGAGAGCTCTTGAACGAGGCGATCGCGCTGCGGCTCGCCGGCGATCTCTGGCCGAGCAGCCACGATCGACGTGAATCGTCGCAATTCGTCGCAGAGCGCGCTCGCGAAGGTGAACGGAATGTGGAGCAGCCCGCCGTCGAGCTGCGTGGCGACGACGCGTCCCGAAGAGCCGTCGCATGGAACGACCGGCGGCAGAGGCACGCCGGCCGCCCGAAACAGTCGCTCCACGACCTCCGGCGGAAGACGCTCGCGGTCCGCGATCTTCCCGACGATCGCGAACGGGGTTGGAGACGAGAGCGGTGCCGTAACCGCGGTGCCGAGCGAAAACAGCCACGCTCCGCCGGCGTCCTCGCCGGCCGCGCGCAAGGCGTCGAGGTGTCGTAGCACATCGTTGCGCGCAACGGCGTCGCACTGCGGCGCCAGGGTGTTGACCCTGCAGCCGAGTTCGCGAAGCGGCGCGACCATCGCCGCATCGAGTTCGGCCGCGACGTGCACGACGATGCGGCTTGGCGCGACTCCCCCGAGCCGGACCAGAGACCGAATGAGCGACTCGGCCTTCAACGGCTGGTCGTCCGCCGCATCCAGGAGCATCGAGGCGACGAACCCCGTGGTATGCGGCAGCCGGCGTTCTCCGGCAGCCCCAGATCGCGTTCTCACACCAGGCGCAGCTCGACGCTCATGCGGTCGGCGGTCATCGCAGCATGGACGTGGGTGCGGTGGATCGTCGCTCCTGAGAAGAGCATCGCGTCGCCGGGCTGCAAGACCGGACGCCAGAACCTTTCGGCGGCGAACGCTTCGAGGACCGACGCCGCGTCGAGGCGTGCGTGGTCGACCGCGAATTGCGGCTGCTCCGGAGGCGATGGATCGCGCAGCTCGCTCCAACTCTCCGTCACGAGTTCGAGACCCGGGGCATCCACGCCGCACGCGTCGAGCGCAACCCAAATGTTGAGGAGAGGCCGCTTGAGGATCGTCTGGTCTTGGTGAAACGGCAGGTGGGCATCCGGACGGCTCAAGACGATCGAGCGCACGTGGCTGCTCGCCTCCAACTCCGGCTCCTTGCCGAGGTACGAGCGCGCGAGCTCCCGGAACGCGGGGTGCAGCAACGTGTCGACGGGGTCGTAGCCCAGCGGCAGATCGTTCAGCGGAATGAACCTGCGCAGGTGCGGCGTCGCAAGACCCGCAGGCAGAACTCCGTCGGCCGCAAGCTCGTCCCACGAGTGAAAGGTACGTTCCGCCGCGGCGCGCACGTCGGCGAGGACGCCGGCGGGAATCGCCCCGCGCACGTGCACTGCCCCGACCGCCGAAAAGGTGCGGACGATCGCGTCGATGTCCGCCTGCCGGAGAGGTTCTCGGAAACCGGCAGGCCGCACAGTGTCCATGGCGCTCCTTTTCGCCCCAAAAAAGAGAAGGCCCCGCGGCCGCTCCTTGCCTGGAGCCTCCGCGGGGCCGATGAGCCGAATCGAACGCAGGGTTACATCGGTGTGATGGTGCTGGTTCGTGCACCGTCCGTCGTGTTGCCGGCGACGTAGTTGTTCGACCACGTCACGATCTGTCCGGCGGCGTCCGCGAGCAAACCGGTGCCGTTGACGAACGACACGGTACAGTTCGCCATCCGGACGATCGCGCTATTGGTCGAGCGGACGCCATACCCCTGACCGTTCCCGATCTGCGACGAGCTGAGCGTCGCAAATGAGGTGGGCGAGTTCGCCAGGATCGCTCCGATGGAGCTCTGCACCACAGCGCTCTGGAAGAGGTCGAGGTCGGTGTTCGCCCCGACGGTGATTCCGA
>JAQBPL010000155.1 GCA_028287545.1 Vulcanimicrobiota bacterium
CAGCGTCCGGCCGAGGATTCGATCCTCCAGCGCGCTGATGTAGACGGCGACATCGGGCAGTTCGGGCACTTTTGCGATCAGTCGCCGTCGCGAATCCCCTCCACGTCGAGGACGATGTCGATGTTCCGGCCGACCACGACGCCGCCGCCCGGGAGAGCGCTGTTCCAGCTCACGCCGAAGTCGTAGCGGTCGATGCGGGTTTTCGCGACGAATCCGGCGCGCAGCTTCGGGCCCTTATCCACGCCGTCTTCCCACCACGGCGTCTCCCACGTTCCGTCGAACCGCACCGTTAGGACGACAGGTCGCGTGACGTCTTTAATTGTGAGGTCGCCGCTAACCTCATAGTCGACCGGCCCGACGAGCGCGACGCCGGTGCTGCGAAAGCGAATCTCGCCGTAGCGTTGGCAGTCCAGGAAGTCCTCGCTGCGCAGGTGCTCGTCGCGGGCAGGTTCGCCGGTCCAGCACAACCGCGCGTCGATGGTCGCCTCCACGGCGAGCCGCTCCGGGTGCTCGGGATCGAAGTCAAGCCGCCCGTGAACGTTCTTGAACGCACCTCGCACCCAGGTCACCATCATGTGCCGTGCACGAAATTCCGCGGCGCTATGGCCGGGCTCGAAGAACCACTTCATCGCTAGATCTTCGGCTTGGCCACGCTCCTTTCCGTGTCGATCCGTTGACTGGCGCTAAGATCGAGCGCAGCCAAGCGAGCACTCGATGTTCGCGCGCGCTTGACAATCGTCGTCACTCCGGGAGTCGTGGACCACGCCGAATCCGCCGGCGATCGGTGCACCGCTAGCGATGCCGTAGCGTTGCAGCGACCGCGTTTTCGGGACTCGGGTGTCAGGCCGGCTGCAGGGCGGGAAGCGCGTAGCGGGCGGAGCCGGACGTCGAGCCCGCTTGCGCTTCGCGCGGTTCCAGGGTGAAGGCGGAGACGAACCGGGCGAGCTCCAGCGACTGATCGCGCAGCGTTGCGGCGCTCGCATCGAGTTGGCGGATCTGCGCCGCGAACTCCACCGCGGAAGTCGATACTTGATCGCTCGCCGCCGACTGCTCCATCGCCATGTGAACGACGGCACTGACGTTCTGGGAGATCGCACGCGTCGTCGCTTCGAGCTGACTCGCGGCGGTCGCGTTTTCGTCCACGACCGCGGCGACTGCGCCGACGTCGGTCGACAGACCGTCGCTGACACCGCGCATCGACTCGCTGCGCTGCACGAGTTCGTTGGCCATCTCGGTGGTCTGATCGATCGCCTCGCTTACGCGCGCGAACGCCTCCCCGACGCGATCGGAGAGTTCCAGACCGCTATCGATTGCGGAGCTCGATGATCGCATCGCCGCGTTCGCATCGACTGCCTGGCCGCGGATCGATAGGAGGATGCCGCCGATCTCGCGCGTCGCCGACGTCGAGCGCTCCGCGAGCTTGCGGACCTCGTCCGCGACCACCGCGAAGCCACGGCCGTGCTCGCCGGCGCGCGCCGCTTCGATCGCGGCGTTGAGCGCGAGCAGGTTCGTTTGATCGGCGATGCCCTCGATCGTGCGAACGATCTCACCGACCTGCGCCGACTGTTCGTCGAGCCGGGTCATGGAGCGCTGTGCGACTTCGGCCGTCTCGCGAAGCTGCTGCATGGCGGCCGCGGTCAGTTTGATCGCCTCGGTCCCGGCCCCGGCTTGCGACGCTGCGCGGCGTGCCGCACCGGCGAGCGACTCACCCACCGACGCGAGCGCAACGATCTCGCCGTTGAGGCCGTCCACGGCGCTCGCCGCGGACTGCACGGCGTTCGATTGTTCGTTTGCGCCGTATGCGATCTGCGAAGCGGCGGAAGCGACCTCCGTCGTGCCGCCGCCGGCTTCGGCGAGCCGCGCGCTCTGTTCCTTCGCGCTTCTGACCAGCGTGTCGAGGGAACCGGAGATGTATTCTACCGCGACGCTGGACTCCGCCGACGCTTGCGCGACGACGGCGCTCGTGTTCGAAAGATGTTCCGACGTGCCGGTGACGCGGGTGACCAAGTGGCGTAGGTTTTCGACCATGTTTTTGAAGGCGTGCCCGAGGCGGTCGGCCGCGTCGTGCGGCACAGGGGGGCGCGACAGATCGCCGCCGGCGATCGCCTCGGCGACCCGTGCCATGCGCTGCTGGTGGTCCACCATCGCGCGGAACGACGAAGCCAGGACACCCAGTTCGTCATTGCTCGGGTCCGGAAGCGACTCCAGGACGTCCAGATCTCCGCACGCCAGCCGTTGTGACGCCTTCGTGAACTGCGTGAGCCGTCTGGTGAGACCGTTCGCGAGCAAGGCCAAGACGAGGATCACGGCAGCGGACCCGGCCAGTGCGGCGACGATCAGCAGCGTCCGCCCGAACCGTGCGTGTTGGTCGATATCTCTCTCCGCCTGTGCGACGCGGGCGTCGGATCGGGCTTCGAGGGCATTGAACTCTTCGGGAAGCGCGTTCGAGGGCGCCAAGTTCTCCACGGTAACGGTATGGATCGCGCGGCTGACGTCGCCGGCCAGCGCGCGTTCGCGCATGAGAGCCGAGTACCGGTCGTAGTCCGCCAGATTGCGCTGCACGCGAGCCAGGCCGGCTCGCGTCTCGTCGTCGAGCGCCGCCTTGCTGGCTTCGGCGAGATAGCGGTCAGCCATTGCCCGTGCATCCTGGACTTGCTTGAACGTATTTTCCGCCAGCTTGTACTGCTTGGGATCACGCAACGCGATGAGCGCGCCGTACATGTTCGACTGGTCGTCGTCGAGCGTCCACTGTTCGTACGCGTTGGCCACGGCCGCAGAGAGACGGTGCGCCTGCGACATTTCTTGCGAACGTCCCGCGAGCTGCGCGAACGTCACTGCGGCGATCGCCACGGTGGCGAGCAAAATCACGACAAGGCACACCGCGACCAAGCCGAATTTCCTGCGAACGGAGAGATCACCGAACATGAACGAAAAAGCCTCATTGTAGGAAAGAAGCAGAGTGGGTTTACTCTTTATCATCGGCCGCTCTGAGGCCGATCGTACACCTAAGCAAGCAGCCAGTCCGCATCGCACGGCTTTCGGCGAAGCGTTTATGACGCGCGTTCATCGCATTCCGCGCGCTTCTCACCTGCGGGGCTTTTCGTACGCGAAAAGCGGTGCGGAGCGAAAAATCGGACATTGAGATAGTCCTCGACCGAGGGGATACTGGCGGAACGCCCCTTCCGAGTTGAAGCGCCCGAGGCCACGTGCCCCGTGTAGGCGCGCAACGGCACCGCCCACGCAGGCGTATGCTTCCCAGAATCCGAGGAACAGATCATTGCCATCCCCTAAGAAGTTTACGAACGCGACCGGCGCGCCGGTTGCAGATAACACCAACATCCTGACGGCCGGACCGCGCGGCCCGGCGCTGCTGCAGGACATCTGGATGATCGAGAAGCTCGCACATTTCGACCGCGAGGTGATTCCGGAGCGCCGAATGCACGCCAAAGGCTGGGGCGCGCACGGCACGTTCACGGTCACGCAGGACATCACGCGCTACACCAAAGCGAAGATCTTCAGCGAAGTCGGCAAGAAGACGCCCGTCTTTCAGCGGTTCTCGACGGTCGCCGGCGAGCGCGGCGCGGCCGACGCGGAACGCGACATCCGCGGGTTCGCGCTGAAGTTCTATACCGAGGAAGGCAACTGGGATATCGTCGGCAACAACACGCCGGTAT
>JAQBPL010000020.1 GCA_028287545.1 Vulcanimicrobiota bacterium
GTTCGCGGCGGTTTCGATAAGGGTCGCGACCGCGCGCGGGTTTGATACGTAAATCGCGTGACTGCCTTGCACTTCGGTCACCTTCGAGCCGGCACGTTCGCGCATGAAGCGCTGCGCAGCTATCGGGATCATTCTGTCATCGGTTACTTGCAGGTACCAGCTCGGTTTCGTCTTCCATGCCGGATCCGTAATCTGTCCGGCGAGCGCGTCTACGCCCCATGGAACCTGCGAATCGGCCATGAACTCGGCGGCGTGTGCGTCCACGTCGCCTGCGAACGACGCGGCGAACTTGGCTTTGTCGAGAAAGAGATACCCGTTCCTCGGCGGCAAGATTGGCGGCACCGGCGCACCGGGCGGCGGATTGGCGATCAGCGTGTTCACGGACTCACCCCTGTCGGGCACAAAGGCAGTGATGTAGACGAGCCCTGCGACCTTGGGATGATTACCGGCTTGCGTAATGACTGCGCCGCCGTATGAATGACCGACCAGGATGACCGGACCCGCCTGCTCGTCGATGACGAGATTCGCCGCGGCTACGTCACCGTCCAGCGATATGGTGGGATTCTGGACCACGCTTACGGTGAAGCCGTCTTGCCTGAGGATGTCGTAGACGCCCCGCCAGCCGGAGCCGTCTACGAACCCGCCGTGCACGAGGACGATATGGTTGATGTGCGCTGCCATTACGAACCCTCCGAAACCGTTCGGCACAAGAGATCGCAATGCGCGGGACGAGCTTCGAAGCAAATCCTGGGGCCGCCGCGGGCATCACGCACAAGCAAAATAGACCTATCGAAGACGGCCGTCAAGAGAAAAAAGCTCCTATTTTAGGGGTGTCTCGGCCGCGCTAAGCCGCTGCTCGAAGCAGTCGTCCAACGTCGCCCTCGCCTCGAGGTGAACCTGGCTAAAAATGGGCCGTGCCGCTTGCGCTTTTTTTGGGGGTGCGTGTACGTTTGTCTCGGAGTTCCTGCGCGACATGACTCCGGCGCAACTCCCACGGTGACAGAGCCGTTTGAGGTCGCCGAGGACAAATGAGATGAGCACACAGGTTACACGTACTGAACATGCCTCACCGGCGCTTCACCCATTCGTCGCCGGTATCATCGGCGCCATCGGCACCGACGCGTTCATATCGATTGCCCATCAGATGTCGCCTGCCAAGATATGGCAATTCATCGCTTCGGCGGCGTTTGGACCGGTCGCATACACTTCGCCGCAGTATGCCGCGATCGGCCTGGCGTTGCACCTGATCACGGCGCTCTTCTGGGCGTATCTCTACACGTTCGTCTGGACCAGGGTTAACTCGCTGCGGAACTGGGTTCTCGGCGGCATCGTTTGGGGCATCGTCGTCACCGTCTGCATGGACGTTTTCGAAGCCTCTCGCGGCGTGCTTGGACCGTTGACGCCGACCTCCGTGATCCTTAGTCTCATTACGAACGTCGTCTTCTACGGTCTCCTCGTCGCATGGTATCTTTCGCGTAGCGTCCGGACATAATCGAGGTCATCGCGGCGGTGCGCCGCCGACCCGCCGGTAAGACGGCGGCGCAATCGCGTACCGTCAGGAGCCTCGAGCCGTTTGCCGTTCGCCGCCGCGTTTCGTGCCGTTCGTCTTTAGAACGACCTTCGTCCATCCGTTGTCGCGCGCGTCGAAGTGTTTGTAGGCCTCCGGTGCTTCCGCGAGCGGCAGCTCGTGCGAAACGATGAACGACGGCTTCGCTTTGCCCGCGTGGATCAGATCGCGCAGGTGCCGATTGTAGCGCTTTACCGGGCACTGGCCCGTCCCCATCCGCTGCCCTTTGAACCAGAACAGGCCGAAGTCGAAGACGACTTCTCCGTGTTTTGCGAACTCATCAGATCCGCCGGGATCCTGCGGAATGTACACGCCGACGACCCCGATTCCGCCGGTGAATCTTACCGACTTGACGAGGTTGTTGAGCGTCATATTCGGATGCTCGTGTCCCTGAGGATCGTGGGCCTGGTAGCCGACACACTCGCAGCCGCGGTCCGCGCCCCGCCCTTTCGTCAACTCCATCACCCGATCGATCGGTGACCCTTTCGAGTCGTCGATCGCAACGGCGCCGATCGACTCAGCCAGCCGCAAGCGGTCGGGGTGCCGGTCGACGACCATGACCATGCTTGCACTCTTGAGCATCGCCGAGTACGCCGCCATCAATCCGACCGGGCCGCCGCCGTAGATCACCACGCTGTCCCCGGGTTGAACGCCGGCCAACTCCGTCGCGTGGTACCCCGTCGGAAAGATATCGGCGACCATGACGTAGTCGTTTTCCTTTTCCTCCGCGTCCTCAGGAAGCCGCAGGCAATTAAAGTCGCCATACGGGACGCGCAGATAATCGGCTTGTCCGCCACTGTACGGCCCCATGTCCGCGAAGCCGTATGCTGCGCCGGCGGAGCCCGGCGGCGCCATCGTGAGACAGTACGATGTCAGTCCGGCCTCGCAATTGCGGCAATATCCGCAGGCAACGTTGAACGGGAGACAGACGTAGTCGCCGACTTTGATTCGGTCCACTGCGTCGCCCACGTCCTGCACGCGGCCGAGGTTCTCATGTCCGAGCACACGGCCCGGCTCCATGTCGGTGCGGCCTTCGTACATATGTAAATCCGATCCGCAGATGTTCGTTGTGGTGATCCTGACCAGTACATCTGTCGGTCGCTCGATTCTCGCCTCCGGAACGTCTTTCACTCGAACGTTCCGCGGCCCGTCGTACACTAGACCTCTCATCCGCGTCTCCCCGCGCGCGTAGCGCGCCGCAGCGCATCTTTGCGAGCGCCGCCTACAGCTTAGCTTAGGAGACGCGTATATCCAGAAAACGCTGACCGGGCACGAGACGCCACGCGAACGCTTCTCCGCAGCCCGACCGTGCAGGGAATGATGTAGTGGACCAGCCGCTGGTTGCGTCGGCGGGCAGGTGGGAAACCACTAGACGTGCGTAGCAACACCGCGGCGCTCATTCCGATTTACGGGGTCACGCTGATCGACGTCCTCGGGACGATGATCATGGTGCCGCTGCTTCCATACCTGGCGCAACAATACGGTGCGAGCGGACTCACGGTCGGGACGATCCTCACCACTTCGGCGGTCGCGGGGGTGCTCGCGGCCCCGTTCTGGGGGAGCGTCAGCGATCGGCTCGGCCGCAAGCGGATCGTGCTGATCGCCCAGAGCGTCTCGCTCGTGGGTTACATCTTGCTCGCGCTGTCGCACTCGCTGGCGTTCGTCTTCGTCGCGCGCGCGATTGCGGGATTCGGCGCCGGTGGGATCGGCGTCACGCAGTCGTACATCGCCGACGTCACGACCGACGAAGATCGTGACCGTGCGTACGCGCTCTTCGGCGCCGTCTTCGGCGTAGGCATCGTGCTCGGGCCGGTCGTCGGCGGCTCGCTGATCCAGTTCGGTTTCGCGATTCCGTTCGCATGCGCGGCGTTGATCCAAACGGTGACGATCGTCCTGACACTGCGTTTTCTGCCGGAGACGACTCCGGTGGGCGGCGCGAAGGCGAATTTGCGTGATGCGGCGGCGTTGGTCGTGCGCGCTCCCGCGGTGCGCAACCTCGTCGTTCGGCATCTGCTGTTCATCTTCGCCGTGACGTACTTCTTCACGGTCTTCTCACTGTTCTTGAAGCGACAGCTCGGGGTCGGTCCGGAGGTCTCGAGTTGGCTGCTCGCCGGCGCCGGGGCGGTCGGCGGGATCACGCTGATCGTGGTGGTTGGGCCGCTCGCGAAGCGCTTCGGTGACGCGGCCGTCGCGCAGGCTGGGCTCGCCCTCCTTGTCGTCGCCTATACGGCGCTCGCGTACGCGAACACGCTCTGGGTCTTCGCGGCGGCGTTGGCCGTCTGGGCGATCGGCGCGGCGAGTGTCGAGCCGACCCTAACGGCGATGCTCTCGAAACGCGCGCCGCCGGAGGAGCGCGGCGCGATCATGGGCTTCAACGACGCGGCGAGCAACCTCGCGCTGATCGTCGCGCCGGTCCTCGGCGGCGAGGCGATCGACCTGAGCCCGCACTTGGTGGGCGTGGTCCCCGCAACCGCGGCGTTTCTTGCACTTGCGATCGGAATCGCGCAACGCCGCGGCTCGCCGGCCGGCGGGCGGGGAGACGTCAAGAGCACCGCCGGATAATAGAGCGCGACCGCGTGCCCGGTCGCCGCTAGCATTAGTTCGCAGGGCGGGCGGCGAACGACGACGCCGATGCGCTTTCTCCCTACCGTCGCGTTGTTCGTCGTCGTCGCGTCGGCGTGCGCGAGTCGATCGTCGGTAAGGGCCTCGAACGCGATGGGTTTGCCGAGCGCCGCACCGAGCGCATCGCCAACGGGCACACCGTACCCGTGGCAAGGTCCCGGAGAAGTGACGACGCCGCTCGCGATCGAGCGCGGCGCGTCGCAGCCCGTCCAAGAGCTCCAGGCGCAGCAGTCCGATGCCGCGCTGCCGGCGGCTGTGGTGGGCGCGAAGCTCGTCGCGAGCGGCGGCGGGACCGGCTACTTCAGCATCGCGGACACGATCTACGCGGTCGATTTGACGCGGGGAGTAACTCGCTGGAGCCTCCCGGGCGTGCGTTCTTACGGGGTAGCCGCCTCGGACGAGGTGCTGTTCGCGCCGACCGATGACCAGAAGAACCCCGGCGTGCACGCCGTGCTCGCGCTGTCCGCATCCGACGGCCGGCGAATCACGTCGCTGCCCGATGCCGTCGGCGGGCACGTCTTGAACGGCATCTACTACGCGGCGCGGAACGCGCGGACACAGAGCGCGTTCGCCGCCTATGACGGTCGAACCGGGCGTGAGTTCTGGGAGAGTCGGGGCGCCTCCGGTCTCGGCGGAACGCCGACGCTGGTCGGCTCGACGCTGCTGCAGTCGTTCTCGGAGAGCGGCGCAATCCTGGTGAACGCGATGCACGGCTTCGACGTCGCCACCGGTCGCGAGCGATGGCGCACCGGCTACGGCCCGGAGCCGCTCGGCACGGCACGCGACGTCGTCTACCTCGACTCGACGTGGTTTCCGAGGCAGAGCGACAACTATTTTCCGATTGCGATCACGACGGTCGACCTACGTACGGGGGCGCCGCTGCACGAGTTCGGTTACAAGCCCGACCCGACCAGAAATTGGCCGCGCAAACCAAACGCGCCGTATGGTGCGACCGGCACGCACGTCGGCGGCAGCTACGTCTACCTGCGCGTTGCCGGAGCATGGTATCGATACGATGCTGATCGCCGCCCCGCGGACGCCCATCCGGTGCGACTGGATGGTATCGACGACGTGCCGGCGTGGCTGGACGGGGATGCGCTCATCGTCACGACGAGCAGCGGCGTCTCCCTCGCGCGCTCACTCCCGGACCGGCTCGAGCTCCACGATCTCGGGCGCGGCAATCTGCGGGTGCCCATCGCGGTGCGCGACGACGGAACGCGGTATCTCATCGTCGGAGACCGTGTCCTCGCGGTGACGCCGGACGGCGCGCACGCGCGCATGCTCGGCACCCTCCGCTGCGCCACGATCGCCGACGTCGTCGTGTGGAGCTCGTTCGTTGCGGTGCACTGTCTGAGGGAAGGAACGGGAACGCCGGAACGCGTCATCAGCTTCCGCGACGTTGCACCGGTCGCACTCGTGCTGCCGCATCCCGAGCCGACGCCGCCGCCGGCGTTCGCGTTGCGCGTCCACGCCTTCCCCGTTCCGCCGGCCGGTACGTCGGCGTTCGACCGTCAATGGTGGCCATCCCCGATCGTCCCCGCGCCGGGCAACTCAACCGCGTTCGCCCTCGGGGGAGGCGGCTCGGTAAACCACGTGAGCGCCATCGCGCGCGCGCTTCCCGGCGGCGCCGTTACGCTCACGCCGTTGCCGGGCGGTGAACCCCCGGTCACTCCCGGAGCCGTCGCCGTCGACAGGCACGGCACGATTTGGTTCAACGATGACTACGCGTCGACCGTCACGGCGCTCGACCGGGCGGGCACGATGCAGACCTTCATGCTCGGCGAGCCGACGCCGACTCCGGAACCGACGATTGCGGCATCATCACAAGCAAGGCGGTTTCCGGGCATGAGGCGCTTGAGCCGCGGGATCCGCATCGCGATCGGTCCGGACGGCGAGGCATGGTACGCGCGCACGCACCCGACGCGCGAGATCGGACGCGTCGCCGGAGGCCCGCGTTATGCGGTGCCGGACGATCTCGGCGACGTTCTCGTCTTAGCCGGCGGGTCGGACCAAGCGATGTGGTTCGTCACGCCCGCCGGCCTCGGTCGCATGACGACGAGCGGCTCGTTTTCGCACGTCGCATTCCCCGAGGGTTTCGACAGCCGAGCGTATCCCTCGATCCACCTTACCGCCGCTCCGAACGGAACGGCGTGGATCGCTTCGCGCAACCGGCTCGCGCTGATGAACGCGCACGGCGTCGTACGAAGCGTCACTCTGCCGAATGCGTCGAGCGCGGTCGTAGCGCTGACCGTCGGCTGCGACGGCACGCTCTATGCCGCCGATATCGCCGGAACGCAGCTTGCGCGCATCGGCCGTGACGGTACGTTCGAGGAGTACTCGACGGGCCTCTATAGCATCGACGGTCTCACGACGACCGCCGACTGCCGCACGTGGTTCGTCGGCGGCTCGAACGCTCCGGACCAGCAAGTCGGCACGTTCGAGCTGGTGCCCGCGCTCCGTTGAACCCTTACGCACCATCGCTACTCGATTGAGCAATTCTACTTCCTTGTAGTGTTGCCAAGCAGCAGAGAGTACTCTGCAGCGCTAGTGTGTGACGCGGCGAGGATGCTACACTGTGCGCGGAGGACCGGAATGAAAGTGCGCGCCTGGCTGCAGCTTGCCGCGGCCGGGTTTGTTTCCGTAGCGGTCTCGTGTACGCACGCCGCGAGCCCGCCGGCGGAGTCCCGGACGAAGGTCGTCACCATCGACGACGCGAGTAGGGGAGTGGGTCTCGAGCGATTCCACTTCATCGGCCACTGGGAGCGGGTGCGCGGGCGCCACGACGGCCGCTGGGGCGGGACGAGCACGCGGAGCCCACACTTCGGCAGCAGCGTCTCTGTCGCGATCAAGGGATACCGGTTTCGCCTCTACGGCGTGAGCGGGCCCAACGGCGGCAACGGAATGCTCGGGCTCGACCAAGACACCGAGTTCGCCGTGCTCGACTTCTATTCCGCACGGAAGCGCACGCACGTTTTGCTCTATACCAGCCCGATTCTCGCGCAAGGACTGCACGCGATCGCCGTCAGCGTCGTCAACGGAACGCACAATCCTCGTTCGCGGGGAACGTACGTCAATATCGATTCCCTTGAAGTCGACTCAAATTGACTCGGCGCCGACTCGATGGAGCGGCGAGCAGCGCCTCGCTGTTTCGGGCCGTTCTCCTCTGGAGGGCACACGTCCATGACGATTCCGAAAAGCAGACCGGTGCACATGGTCCGCGCACTTGCAGTGCTTGTATGCTTGCAGTCGGGGACGTCCCTGGCGGCAACCTCACCCGCTCCTGGAGCTGCCCCCGCAGGAGCGGCGAAGGGCCGAACGACCACCGTCACCATTCCGGCGGGATATCGCGCGAACAGCTATCGCGGCGACCCGGATCTCGGTCTGACATCGGCGCTGATCGCTGCGGGCGGCGGCGCCGGGCACTTCGATGCGGCAAAGCTGTTCCGCGTCCTTGCCGGACCAAAGGCCAATCCGGAGAGAACGCGGCTCGATCGCATGTACGGCAAGGCCAAGGTCGACGCGTTCCTGCAGACGTTCACCTTCGCGATGATCGGTCTGGTCGAACTGTTCCGGGACAATCACATCGCTCTGCCGGCGCAGCCGCGCATCGCTCCCTCCGACGGTCGCGCGATCTCCCTCGCGGTGTACCGCGACGGCATCATGCCGAACGGAAAGTACGACTGCGGTTACATGATGGAACACCTGATGACGCATCCGCTCCACATCGTCCTCATGCACGAGATCGACAACGAGCGCGGACATGGACCCAAGCACAACGCCAACTTTCACATCATGCTGACGCGCGTCGTCCTGGATTTGAAGAAGAGTTACGGCGCCTAATCGCGCGCGGCTACGCTTCCTCGAGGTCGGCTTGCGGCGCAACGATGGGACGTAACCCTTCGATCGCTCCAAGGCCGGCGATGAGGAAGATGATTCCGTCGAGGACGACGAGTCGGAACAGAAGCGGACGACCCGGTTCATCGTGCATGCGACAGACTTGCGGCGGAGACGAGAGATCCAGCTCCGTGTACGCGTAGTCGTTCGCCAGCGGTTTGCAGGAGGTTACGACCTCGTGCTCGTGGGTCAGGTGCAGGACGTAGCCGCCATGGAAGGCGGCAGCGCACGCGATGAGGATCGCGAGCATGCCGCCGACGATTCCTACGACTTCTTGCGCGGGCCCGAGCCGGCGCCATGCGCGAAGGAAGATGTTCATTACAACGGCGCGCGGAGGGATCGAGCCGCGCCGAAAACATTCTGCAAGCAGCTTGAGATTGGAAGAAAGAGAGATCCGAAGATTCGCATGGTACTTCGTTTAGGATAAGCGCTGTTGGGGGAGCGCCTCAACGCCTTTTGTTCGATTGGGGCGCGAAAAGCGAGCGGCAGAGTTGGTGTTCTTTCGGTCGCTCTGCACGTTGTTGCTTGCAAACGACACATGTCGCACCGTAGACGCGGAGATCGCGCGGACTGCGTAATGCATTTGCGGCGGCGCGAACCGTACAATCGTCGCAATGAAGAACCGGTGGAGCCAGCTTGCCTTGGGCGTGATCTGCATGATGGCGATCTCGAGCCCGCAGTACGTCTGGGCGTTATTTACGAAGCCGCTGACCGCAGCACTCGGCGTGAGCCTTCCTGCGATCCAGGTGACCTTTTCGCTCCTGGTCGTGCTGCAGGCGTTTCTCTCGCCGTTTCAGGGCTTCTTAATCGAGAGGTTCGGAACGCGCACGCTGCTCGCGACGGGCGCCGCGCTCACGGGACTCAGCTGGGTGCTCAGTTCGTACGCCGGCAACGTCGGGGAACTGTACCTGGCCTACGGCGTTCTCGGCGGCATCGGGACCGGAATCATCTACGTCGGCGTCGTCGGACACATGGTGCAGTGGTTCCCGGACCGGCGCGGCCTCGCGACCGGGCTCGCCGCGGCAGGCTATGGCTCGGGCGCCATTCTCACGACGATCCCGATCTCGCACATCATCGCCGCGTCGAATTACCGGCACGCACTCCTCGAGTTCGGGATCATTCTCGGCGTCATCGGGATCCTCGCGGCCCTCGGCCTGCGCAAGCCCGATGAGGTGACCGGCGCCGCGTTGCGGATGCGCGTGAAGGCTTCGACGAACGGCGTGAGCGCGCGCGACTATACGCCGGTCGAGATGGTGAAGACGCCGATCTTCTGGGTGCTCTTCGCGATGATGACGATGATGTGCACGTCGGGACTGATGATCATCTCGCAGATGGGCGCGTTCACGAAGGACTTCGGAATGGGCGACGTCTTGGTCTTCGGCGTCGCCGCGCTCCCGCTCGCGCTTTCGATCGACCGCATCACCAACGGGTTCACGCGGCCGTTCTTCGGCTGGGTCTCCGATCGGATCGGGCGCGAGACGACGATGGTGATCGCGTTCTCGCTCGAGGGCGCGGCGATGATCGCGTGGCTCTTCACGCGCAACGACCCGACCGTGTTCGTGCTGATGTCGGGCGTCGTGTTCTTCGGCTGGGGCGAAATCTTCTCGCTCTTCCCCGCGACGCTCACCGACACGTTCGGGACGCGCCACGCGACGACGAACTACGGCGTCCTCTACATCGCGTTCGGCGTCGGATCGGTCCTCGGCGGGCCGGTCGCCGCGCTGCTCCACGACGCCACCCACTCGTGGATCCCGGTCTTCGAAGCGATCATCGCGATGAATTTCCTGACGGCGCTCCTCGCGCAGTTCGTCCTTCGGCCCGCTCGGCGGCGTTGGCTCGTGCACTCCGCCGCGGCCCACGACACCGCCGGTGTGTACCCCGCGCCGGTCCTCGCAAAGGCCTGACGCGACGGTTAGAAGTCGGTATCCGCCGGCTGTGAGTCCGCCACGGGATCGAACGACAAGGAGATCTTGCGTCCGCTCGTCACGGGCTCGAAGCGGTCCGGCGCTTTATTGAAGTTGAAGCAATCGTAGAGCGCGTCGCTGCGCGCGTCGGTCGTGTCGAGCGACGGCAGGTTGAAGGCGTCCTCCGCGAAGCGCAGGATGCTCCCGAATTCATGCTGGACGTGCGAGACGTAGCCGCGGCGGGCGTAGGGTGAGATCACGATCAGGGGGACGCGGAACCCTAAGCCCATGCGATCGAGGATTGGGGGCGCGACGTGGTCGTACCAGCCGCCCCAATCGTCCCACACCACGAAGATCGCGGTCGAGTTCCAGTCGGGTCCCTCGCCGACCGCGTTGACGATCGAGCGGACCCACTCCGGACCGTACTGGCCCTGGACGCCGATGTCGCTTGCGCTTTTGAGTCGCGGGAACGGGTGATCGGAGTTGCGCGCGCTCGGGGTGACCCAGGTGACGGCGGGGAGATTGCCGGCGCGGGCATCGGCGATGATTCGCGTCTCGGGCGAGACGACGTTGGACCAAGCCGCGCCGTACCGAATGTGCCGAATCGCGTCGAATGCCGACCAGATGAAGCCGAGTTGACGGATCCCCGGAGCGTAGTACCGCCAGCTCACGCCGCGCTCGTCCATGACGTCGGCCAGGGTGCGGAAGTTGAAGCACGGGAACGGGCCGGGGACTTCCAGGCCGTCACGGTCGATCAGCGAGACCGTCGCGTCGGGCGGTGAGTCGCAGCCCCAAGCGTACCGCGACGTCTCGATCTTGTTCGGGTTGTTTGCCGCGAATGCGGCGTCGCCGGCGATGAGGTAGAGGTGCGCGGGGAAACTCGGACCCGTATTCGACTGGAACATGCGGTCCGCGAACGTCCAGCGTTGCGCCATCTCCCAGTACGGGCGGAGCTGGCGCTCGGGAACGTAGGCGTACGGAAAGGTGGCGCTCTGGCGCGGCAGGGTGACGGCGCGGGTCCAGCCGTCCATCTTGCCGTCGTCGTACTCGGCGACGAACGCCTTGTGCTGATGATCGATGTCGACCGGAAAGTCGAGATCGACCGGATGCAATGGAACGGGTCCCTTGGGCGTCATCCCTTGCTGGACCGTGTCGGCACCGGGCAGACCCATGAAGAAATTATCGACGCTGCGGTTCTCTTGGACGACGATGACGACGTGACTGATATGCGCGTGGATCTCGGCCGCATGCAGCTGGCGGATCGCCTGAGCCGGGTTCGCCTCCTCTTGTTGCGCAGACGTTTTCGGGAAGGGATTCAGCGCGGCCGAACAGGCGATCGTGAGTGCGACGAGCGGACGGACGCGCATCGGGTCAGTCGTTGTCCGGCGGGACGGTTGCGTTCGGCTGGTCGAGAAAGAACGTCGCGCCGCGCGGCGCGGAGATCCCCGCAGCTGAAAACATAGCGAGGGGCATGCACTAAGGTCTACCCCGAGCGTGCACCGAGAAAAATCGGCGGGCGCTCCCCCGTTTCTCTGGCTGCCGTGGCTGCTCGCCGGCGATCAGGGTTTGGTCGAGAGCGCCTGCGACTGGAGTGCGTTCATCTGCGCTTGGACGGCGCTGCGGTTCGTCTTGAGATTCGTGATCGCCATGTTGCGCTCGGAACTGCTGGGCTGGTCGTAGAGGTCGGCGAGCTTCGCATTGACGGCATTGAGCTTGACCTCGAGCGCCTGGTACCGGCCGTGCAGTGCCTTGACGTTGGGGTTGTAGTCGTTCCAGACCATCTTGCCGCTGGCGTCGACGGCGTCGGTTCGGTGCTTTGCACCGTCCCACGCGACGCTCATGCAGTTATACGCCGCCTGGAGCTGGAGATCGGACGTGCCTGTGGGGCAATCGGGGAAGAGCTTCGAGAGGACGTCCATCTGCGCTTTGATCCTCGCCTTGGCGGCATCCAGCCGTCCTTGGGCGGCCCTTTGTGCAGCATTTTGGGCGTCCCAGGCGTCACTGTAGACCTTGTACTTCGCCTCGTAGCCTGCGTACACGCTGTGGAGCTGTGCGTATTTCGCTCCGCACGCCGCGATCCGCTCGCGCGGATATCCCTCCGGGCAGTACGACTGATAGTCGGCGTTCAGCGGGTCGTAGACCTCGTGGTAGGCTTTCTTTTCCGCCTCCATGCCGGCGGTCAGCGCGGCTTTCTGCTGCTTGTCCGCGGCGACATCGGTCTGCGCCGCGGCCTGGTTCTGCAGGTCGGCCTTGACGTCGGCGAGTTTCGCGGTCGCGTCCTGCCCGAGGCACGGCGCAGTACCGAACGCAATCAGTGCGGCTGCAACGACGAATGCGAGCCCACGTGAAAGGGGCATGACGACATCCTCCAGGCGGCCCTGAGCAGCGCCGAAGACGTGCTCGCTCGGGTCGCTGGACAAATCATGCCATATGAGGAGATTCGAACGCAAGCGGTCCCGGGCCGGCGTCTCTAAGCGAGGTCGATGTGGCCGTTGGTTTCATGCGTGAGGCCGAGGGCGCCGATCTCAAGGGTCATCTTTGCGCCGAGCGTCTCGGTGCCGACGAGCCGGCCCGCGTCGAGCGCATCACGTACGGCCTTCTCGATCTCACGCTGAGACGTCACGCCGACTTCCTTGAGAAATTTGCGGACCGTCAGATTGAACTTGTCTTCGTCCATGCACTCGCTCCAATCACGCTGCGGGTGCGCCACCCATGTGGCACACCCGGCTGCTTCAATGGGCAAGAGATAGGAGCCCGCCATGCCCGTCCTCGCCTCAGACGTCGTGATCGTCGCGTATCCCCTCCGGAACGGCCGGCAGGCGCTGATGCCGCGCCGGGTCTCGCCCCGCAGCTGCGTGCGGCTGGACGGGCAGGCGAAGGCGGGCTACGCGTCCCGCGCCGACGCCCGCCGCAGCTGCCCGAAGCACGAGATCGCTTACCGCTGCCGGTTCTGCGCCGCTTGGCACCGCGCGACGAAACGCAAACCGATCTCGGTCTGCGACACCCTGCCCGTTGCCTGGGTCAAAAGGCGCGCCGCGTAGGCCTTAGCAGGCTGCTAGAACGCCGGGAAGATCGCGCCGCCGAAGTGGCGCAGGATGTAGCCGCGGATCTCGCTCGAGTGGTAGAGCGCGACGAGCGCTTTCGCCCACGGCTGGTTTTGATCGGCCGTGCGCACCACGATGATGTTGCTGTAGGGTGACTTCAGCGCTTCGCCGACGCCGCCGCCTTCGGCGACGATCGCGTCGCGGTTCGGAGCGAGCCCCGCTGCCGCCGCGTAGTTGCCGTTGATGCACGCGGCGTCGAGATCGTCGAGCGAGCGCGGCAGCTGCGCGGCGTTGAGCTCGCGGATCGTCAGATGGTGCGGGTTGTCGCTGATGTCGTTCACGCCGACCGTGAAGCCTTGCGAACGCAGTTTGATCAGCTTCGCCGCCTGCAGCAGCTTGAGCGCGCGGGCGCCGTTGGTCGGGTCGTTCGGGATCCCGATCGTCGCGCCGTCGCGCAGGTCGGCGACGCGCTTGACCTTCTTCGAGTAGATCCCCATCGGCAGCAGGATCGTCTTCGCGATCGACGTGAGCTTGTAACCGCGGTTCTTGATCTGATCGTCGAGATACGGCTGGTTCTGGAACGAGTTCGCCTCAAGATCGCCGGCATCCAGCGCCTGGTTCGGGATCGCATAGTCGCTGATCTCGACCACCTTGATGTCCATGCCGCGTTTGGCCCCGAGCCGCGCGATCTCATCGAAGATCTGTGCGTGCGGTCCCGGCGTAACGCCGACCCGAATCGTCTTGGCGTCGGCGCGCGCCGGAAGGAACGGCGCGGCGAGGAATACGGCGAGCGATGCAACGGCGATCCGCCGGGTGGTCGGGTTCACGAAACGTTTCTCCTAACGATGGGTCAGCCGGCGCGCTAAGCGGTCGCCGGCAAACTGAATGCACTGCACGAGCACGATCAGGACCGCGACGGTTGCGATCATCACCGCGGTGTCGAATCGTTCGTAGCCGTAGCGCACGCCGAGATCTCCCAGTCCGCCTGCGCCCATCGCGCCGGCGACCGCGGAGTAGCCGATCAGCGAGATCACCGTGATCGTGAACCCCGCCACGATCCCCGGCCGGGCCTCGGGGAGCAGCACCTTGGTAACGATCTGCAGCGGGGTCGCACCCATCGCGCGCGCGGCCTCGATCAACGACCGCGGCACTTCGCGCAACGCTGCCTCCACCAGCCGGCCCAAGAACGGTATCGCCGCGATCGCCAGCGGCACCATGGCTGCCGTCGTCCCGATCGACGTGTGCGCGATCAGCCGCGTCAGCGGGATGATCGCGACCATGAGGATGATGAAGGGAACCGAGCGGGTCGCGTTCACGATGGCACCGACGACGCGGTTGAGCACGACGTTCGGTGTGATGCCGCCGCGGTCGGTCGCGACGAGCAACACGCCGAGTGGGACGCCGGCGATCAGCGCGACGAGCGAGGAGGCCCCGACCATCTGCGCCGTCTCCCAGAGCGCCTCAGGAAGCAGGCTGAAGATGTCGTTCCACATAGCCCAAGACGTCGACGCGAACGCCGACCGATTCGAGGTAGCTGCGCGCGTCGTCGCGCACGGACGGGTCTGCGGTCAGCTCGACGACGAGCGTGCCGAGCGGTTCGCCGCTGACCCGTTCGATCGTGCCGCTGACGATGTTCAAATCGAGCGGAAAGCGGCGGATCAGGGTCGTGACGAGCGAGTCTCGCGCGGAGGACTCGGCGAAGCCCAGCCGCCAGACGACGTTGCCGCGCGCCGACGAGGCGTCGCCGAGCGGCGCACCGAGCATCGCCGAGAGTTCCTCGGCGGTCGGTTCGCCGACGAACGTGCGCGTGATCGGCGCGCGCGGGTGGAGGAAGACGTCGCGCACCGCACCTTCCTCAACGATGCGGCCGGCATCGATCACCGCGACGCGATCGGCGACGTTCTTGATCACGCCCATCTCGTGGGTGATCAGGACGATCGTCACGCCGAACGTGCGGTTGACCTCGCGCAGCAGTGCGAGGATCGATTGCGTCGTCTCTGGATCCAGCGCCGACGTTGCTTCGTCGCACAACAGGACGCCGGGCCGGCTTGCAAGCGCGCGCGCGATCCCGACGCGCTGTGCCTGTCCGCCGGAGAGATGCGCCGGAAAGCGGTCGCGCACCGAAGTGAGGCCGACGAACTCGAGCATGGGATCGACGGCATCGGCGATCTCGGCCTTCGAGCGGCCGGCGAGTTCGAGGGGGAGCGCGACATTGTCGCGCACGGTGCGCGACGAGAGCAGCGCGAAATGCTGAAAGATCATGCCGATGCCGCGGCGCACGCCGCGCAGCGCGGCGGGAGGCAGCGCCGTGAGGTCGACGCCGTCGACGACCACGCGGCCTGCAGTGGGCCGCTCGAGCAGGTTGATGCAGCGCAGCAAGGTAGACTTTCCCGCGCCGCTCCGTCCGATGACGCCGAAAACCTCACCGCGTTCAACCGTGAGGTCGATCCCGCGCAGTGCTTCGACGCTGCCGTCCGGACCGCGGTAGGTCTTTCGTAGACCCGCCAACTCGATCACGACAAGACGAGGAACCGCGAGGAACCGCGGCGCGGTTGCAACCCTGCTCGCACGTTGGCTGGCGGCGATCGAGTGAGGAACCGCTCCGCCGAAGTAACGCCTATTTGATCAGCGCCGCGCCGGCTTGGCACATCACGACGTCTTGAGCGCCGGTTCCGCCGCTGCAGCCTACGGCGCCGATCAGCTTGCCCGCCTCGACGAGCGGAATGCCGCCGCGCGACGCGATGACCCCATCGAGGGTGAGCGTCGCCGGACTGCCGCCGTTGATGACTTCTTCGAAGGATTGCGTCGGGCGGCGGTACGTCGCCGCCACCCGCGCCTTGTGCTGCGCGATGGCGATCGACGCGATCTGCGTGTCGTCCATCTTCTCGAAATAGATCAGTTCGCCGGCCGGTCCGACGACCGCGATCGCCTCTTTCCAATTCGCGTGGCGCTTCGCCTCAGCGACGATCGCCGCCGCCACCTGCTTCGCGCGGTCGATGCCGATCGGCGGCCCGTACGGGATGACGAAGGGCATCACCTCGGGGACCGGCGCCGGGGCGGGCGGCGGCGGCGCTTGCGCACGCGCCTGGCTGCCGAGCACCATGACGCCGCAGAGCGCAGCGGCGACCATCGTTGAGCGCATGAGCGATTTCCTCAGCTCGAGAACGGGAGATGGCCTTCCTCGCCTTGGGAGGCAACGCCCTCCAAGCGCGCCCTTCCGGGCCCACGTTCGCGTCAGATCTTCGCCGAGATGGCGCGCTTGATCGCGGCGATGCGCCTCTCGTCGCGCCGGTAGAACGTCCACTGCTTGATGCGCTTGGAGCGCACGAGTCCGGCGTGCGCGAGCACCTTGAGGTGTTCGCTCACCGTCGGTTGGCTCAGGCCGAGCTTCTCGGCGATCAGCGCGCCGCACACGCCGTCGTCGACGAGGTCGCCGTCGACCTGCGGCGGAAAATTCGCGCCGGGATCTTTGAGCCATTCGAGGATCTGCAGCCGTCGCTCGTTGGCGAGCGCGCGAATCGCGACCACGACCGTCATCGCGCGAGGTTCAGCGCTCGAAGTCGACGGCCGTCGTGTTGCCGCCGCTGACGATCACCGCGACCCGCTCGCCGTCGGCGGGACGGTAGCGCCCGGAGAGCAGCGCCGCGAAGGCCGCGGCGCCGCCCGGTTCGGCGACGACGCGAAGCTGCTGCCAGAGCGCCGCTTGCGCCGCGCGGATCGCATCGTCGCCGACCAGGGCGACGCGCTCGACGAAGCGCTGCGCGATCGGAAACGCTCGTGCGCCGATCTGCCCCGACCCGAGCGAATCGGCGGCGATGCCGTTCGTCTCGGCATCGACGGGACGGCCGGCTGCCAGCGCGCGCTCCAATTGCGGTGCGAGCTCCGGTTCGACGCCGATGACCCGCGCTGCGCCGCGGTACCATGCGGCGACCCCGCTGATGAGGCCGCCGCCGCCAACCGCGGCGAGGACGGTATCGACATGGGGCGCTTGTTCCTCCAGCTCGCGCGCGAGCGTCCCTTGGCCGAGGATCGTCTCGTCCTGGTCGAATGCATGAACGCGGAGGGCGCCGGAGTCCGCGGCCCACGCCTCGCTCGCGGCGAGCGCGTCGGCGTATCGATCGCCGCCGATCTCGAGCCGGGCGCCGTACTCGCGGATGCGCGCGATCTTTGCCGGCGACGAGATGCTCGGAACGAATATCGTCGCGCGCAGGCCGAGCGTCATCGCCGCGTAGGCCACGGCCGCGCCGTGATTACCGCCCGACGCCGCGACGACGCCTGCGGCGGGGACCGGGCGCTGGAGCAGGTTCGCGAACGCTCCGCGCGTCTTGAACGAACCCGCATGCTGCAGCTGCTCGAGCTTCACGGTGAGGCGAAACGGTGCCAGGCCGAAGTCCGCGCCGTCGACTACGACGACGGGCGTGCGGCGGACGTACGGCGCTATCGCGCGCGCGGTCGCGGCGATCGCGTCGCGCCCCAGTTCGATCTCGGTCATGCTGACGGTTATAACCTCAAATTAGCCATTTGGCAATATGACGATTTACTGTCGGTGCCCATTGCGACGCGCTGATTGAAGCGCGTTGCGAACCGGGTAGCATCCGCACAAAGAAAGGAGTTGCCAATGGCTGCCCGCACCACGACGACACGCAAGAAGACCACCGCGCGCAAAAAGACTACCTCGCGCAAGAAGACGAGCGCGCGCAAAACGACCGCGACCCGCAAGAAGGCGACCGCGCGGAAGAAGACGACGACGGCACGGAAGAAGACTTCCGGCCGCAAGAAATCCACCACCCGCAAGAAGACCAGCGCGCGCAAGAGCACGGCTCGCAAGACCACGGCGCGGAAGAAGGCGTCGACGTCGCGGAAGAAGACCGGTTCGCGCAAGAAGAGCGCCGGCCGCAAGTACAGCCGCGGCGCGTCGGACTCCGTGCGCAAGGAGATGCACGAATTCAAGCGCGGCACGGCGCGCAGCGGCCGCAAGGGCGGCAAAGTGAAGAGCCGCAAACAAGCGATCGCGATCGGCCTATCCGAAGCCCGAGCCAGCGGCAAGAAAGTCCCCCGCAACCCCAACCGCTGACCGGCTAGAGGTCGTAGTCGATCGTGACGGGGGCGTGGTCGGAGAAGCGTTCGTCCTTGTAGATGGTCGCGGCTCGCACGGTGGACGCGAGGTCGGGCGTGATCAGCTGGTAGTCGATACGCCAGCCGAGGTTGTTCTCCCAAGCGCCCCTCCAGCCGGACCACCAGGTGAAGCGCTTCGCTGCCTGGTCGACGACCCGGAACGCGTCGACGAAGCCGACGCGCTCGATGACGTCGTCCATCCAGGCGCGCTCCTGCGGGAGAAAGCCCGTCACGCCCGCGCACGACTTCGGGCTGAACACGTCGATGTCGCGGTGGGCGATGTTGTAGTCGCCGCACACGATGAATGGATGCCCTTCGTTCTTGAGCTGCGCCAGCGTGGCGATGAAGCGGTCGAGGAAGTTCTCCTTGACCGCCTGGCGAGCCGGACCGCTCGTCCCCGACGGTACGTACAGCGACGCGACGGAGAGGCCGCCTTCGAAATCCATCCGCACGAAGCGGCCCTCGGCGTCCATGTCGTCCATCCCGAGGCCCCGCACGATCCGCAGCGGCTCGCGCTTCGAGTAAATCGCCACGCCGCTGTAGCCTTTTTTCTGCGCGTCGACGAAGGCCGAGTGGTAGTGCGTGAGGTCGAGCGCCTCGGGCGGCAGCTGATGCTCCTGAGCCTTGGTCTCCTGGAGACACACCACGTCGGGGGCCTGAGCCTCCATCCAGCGGAAGAAACCCTTGCGCGCCGCAGCGCGAATGCCGTTGAGGTTGCAGGTGATTACCCTGTAGCGCATCGTCGGTCTATTCGGCGGTGCGGGCGCGACGAGGACTTTTCTGGCGATCGGGATCCTCGGCGGCGCGGATCGTGAGCAGTCCGTCGTACTCAACGACCAGGCCGCCGAGCGTTGACGCGACGAGCCGCGCGATTCGCTGTTGATCCTCGGGCAGCGCCTCGGCGAAGGTGCGCGCGGCCTCGCGGATCACCTCGCCAGCGGCGAGCTCGCGCTGATGCTCGTGCTGGCCCAGTGCCATCTGCGCCGCGAGCTCGGCGACGCGCGCTTCGGCGTCCTTGCGCTCGAGATCGATCGCGTCGAGTCGTTCCTGGAGATGCTCGTCGCGCAGCTGGCCGGCGGCGTTGAGCGCCCAGATGCGGTCCCGCTCGCGCGCGAGATCCCGCAGCCGCGCCTCAGCCTCACGCTGCGCGCGTCGGACCAGGTCGACGGAGACCGTCCGCGCCTGACGGCTATAGGACGCGATGAGCGCGGGCTTGTCAGTGAGATCCGCAAGCATTTGCACAAACTGCGGCTCGATGCGATCGGCACGGTGGCCCAGCTGCAGCTTGCCGTGATTCCACACCGCGCGACAGACGTAGTACCGGATGCGCCGCGGCGAGCGCCCCCAGGTCGTCGACGTCAACGTGCGTCCGCAGGGGCAGTGCAGCGCGCCGGCGAGCGGGTTCGCGTTGCGCGTTGCCGGCCGGCCCGACGCTCGCGCGCGGCGCGCGCGCTGGAACGTCACCTCGTCGACGATCACTCCAACGTATGCGCGCTGCTCCAGCACCTTGATCACGCGCTGCGGTGTCCAGCGCACCTGAACCGTCTTGCCGTTCTTGTACGTGTAGTCGGGCGTGATCGCCAGGAGCGCGCGCGCGATCGAGCCCAGGCCCATTCCCTCGACGCGCAGGCGGAACAGCGTTCGGATGACCTCGGCGAACGGTTCGTTTGGCTCGTCCTTGCCGCCGTCGCCCAGGCGCAGCCCGAGCGGGCGCTGATTGCTCACCGGGAGCTTCGCGGCGCGGCGCTTCGCGTAGGTCGCGATCGCCTTGTCGCGCTTGACCTCGTTCTCTTGGCTCGAGACGGTCGCTTTCACGGCGACCAGCAGCTGCTCCATCGCGGTCTCGTTGCGAAGCTCGCCATCTTCGCGCGTCCACACGCGCACGCCGAGCATCTTGAGGTCGTGCACGACGAGCTGCGTCTCGACGATCGGGCCGCGCGCGACGCGATCGAGGCGGATCATCAGCACCCAGGCGGGGCGATCCTCCGCGGCGAGATCGCGCAGCTGCCGGAGCAAGTCTTTCACGATGGTTCGCGGGCCCGCTTTGCCGCTCGCGACGCCCTTGACGGTGTGCGCAAGGCGCCAGCCGCGCTCGCGGGCAGTCGCTTCCGCCCAGGCGCGCTGATCGTCGAGCGTATCGACTTGCTTCGAGGACGAGACGACGAGGAGCGCCCAGGCTGAGGCGCGCGAACTCACGAGGGATCGTTCGCGGCGACTTGCTCGTGCGCAGCGCAAGGATGCAATAGATACCTGAGGCCACCAGCGCCCTGCCCCAAAAGTGTCATCCAACAGGGGCAATCCGGCCAGCGATACCCGGTGATGAATTTCATCGTGCGAGACTGCGTACCGCGGCGACCGATCGGTTTCCGATGGCTTATTTCGATGGGATTGTCACCGATGTTCGTTTTCGCCCACTCCAACAGAACGGCGTATCCGAGTACTCGCGAGCCCTCGTCTTTCACGGCATGCCTCCGACGATCAGTCGGAACCGCCGCCGCCGATTCCGCACGACCGCCTCGAGCACGCGCTTGCGGCGCAGATACA
>JAQBPL010000191.1 GCA_028287545.1 Vulcanimicrobiota bacterium
TGATGAAATCGCGCGGAACGCTGCGCGCCGCATCCGCGATCATGATCGTGTTGTAAAAGAACGTCGAGAGAACGATGATCGCGAGCTTGGGCGCCTCATCGATGCCGAGCCACAGGATCAAGAGCGGAACGAGCGCCGTGATCGGGACGTAGCGCAGGGTTCCGACGACGGGCGCCAGCATCGCCTCGACCGTTCCGAAGCTGCCCATCAGCAGCCCGACCGGAATGCTGCAGATCGTGGCGGCGACGAAACCGATCGCCACGCGGGTGACGCTCGCCCGAATGTCCGCCGCGTAGTTGTCCGCCATCAGCGCCTGGAACGCATGCCACACGCCGGCGGGCGACGGTAAGAACATCGCCGGAATCTTGCCGTATTGCGAGAAGAGCGCCCAGCCGATCAGGATCACGGCCGTCACGGTCAGCGGCAGCACGATGCCGTGCCAGCGGGCCGTCGATTCGCGGATCGCCCAAAAGGCGCTAGGCCGCAAGCTCCGCCGAGTCCGTCGACTCGACGGAACGCTTGCGACGCGGCCGCCGTAGTCGCGGATCACGCCCGGTCGCCGGGGCTATGCGGTCGAATGGGTCGCGGCATACGCCTTGACGAATTGACCGTCCAGCATCGAATCCACGCTGACGCTGGTCTTCGTGAGGCCGGCCTTGAGCAGGAACGCGGACATCATTTTGCCGCTCTCGGCGAGGTGTTTGATCGTGCTCCCGGGCGCGAACGCCTCGACGTTGTCGCGCACGTTGAAGATCCGCGTGCCTTTGTCGTACGAGAGATAATCGGCGGGTGACACGGCCGCGCGCTTGGCCATGATCGCGACCGCTTCGGACCGATTGGCCCCGATGTACGCGAGCGTGTCGAACCATGTCTTCACGATCTTTTGGACGTCGGCCGGTCGCGATGCGACGAGCGACGGTGAGAGGACCAGATGGTCTGGAATCGCGCCGGGGAAGTCTTTCGAGCTCGCGATCACATGACCCAGCCCCGTCTTCATCGCCGCCGTCGTGAACGGCGCGAACACCGCGCACGAGTCGACTTTCCCGCCGGCGAACGCAGCCGCGGCCTTGTCGGTCGGCAGCGCCTTGATGTGGACGGCGCTCTGCGGGACGCCGGCCTTTTGCAGCGCGAGCAGCAAGAGGAAGTGGTCGACGAGCCCGAATTCGACGGCCACGTTCTTTCCGGTGAGTCCGCGTGGGTCGGCGATGCCGGCCTTCGCGATGACCTGATCGTTCCCGTACGAGTTGTCGGTGGTCAGGACGATCTTGCGCGGAGCGCCGCCGGCCTGTGCGGAAATCGCGTCGTTCGTCGTCTCGGAGTTGCCGTCGATCTTGCCGGCCGAGAGCGCGCTGATCGACGCGGTGTAGTCGTCGAACCACACCATCTCGACGTTGACGCCGTTCTTCGCGGAGAGTCCCTTCGCTTCGGCCACCTTCCATGGAAACCAACCGGGCCAGGCACTGTATCCGATGCGGATCGGGGCGTCGGCGGCTCTTGCGCGTTGCGCCGGTGCGAGCGCTGCGGCGGCGGCGACGCCGGCGATGAACGATTTCCGCGAAAACACGAGTGTGACGGCTCCAATCTCTTCTGACGCGACGAATAGACATATCGTCTCGGCTGGGCCGCGAATCGACAATAGACGTTTGTAGACCGTTACGAGGGGGCGTTGGACAAATAGCGCCGCCAACCGCCCCACGCGGTGATTTCCGGCGCGTCTGCGAGCGCGTGCTGCTCGCACAAAAATCCCGCGACTTCCGTGCCGTCGTGCAAACGAAGTTTGCCGATCGCCATCGGCGTCGGAACCGATGCGACGAGTTGACCGAACGCGGCGATGCTCAGCGACCACACTTCGACCTCGATCCCCGGTCCGGCAAAGCCCGGATCGCGAACGAGCCCCGGCTTCGCCGGATCCGTCGAGAGCGCGAACAAGCGGTACTCGCCGTCCGTGGCGCAGGTTCGTACCAGCGTGGCACCCAGTTCCAGCAGTTGATGATTGAGCGGAAAGCCGCTCAAGTGCGCGCCCGCGACGGCGATCGCAACGGCGTCCGGTCGCGCCTCGATGGACGGCGCAACGGCGGCCGCGATCGGATCGAGCGCCTTGCCGACGCCGGTGCCTTCCGAGCGCTGCAAGCGGTCGGCGATCGACGCCAGGTCGTCGTCCGCGAATGCCGGTCCGATCAGGGTCACGCCGAACGGCAGGCCGTTGCCGACGCGAAAACCCGCCGGGATCGCGATGGCGCCGTAATCCAGCAGGTTCACGAAATTGGTATAGAGTCCGAGGTTGCTGTTCAAGCGAATCGGATCGCGCTCGACGTCCTCCACGGTATAGATCGTCGGCGTCGTCGGCAGCAGCATGACGTCGATCTCGTCCCATTGGTGCGCCGCTTGCTTTTCGAGCGCCCGCAGCCGGTACTGCCCCTCGAACGCGTCGACGGCCGAAAAGCGCTGCGCCCCTCCGATGATCTCACGCACGGTAGGATGGAGCGCGGCGGCGTTCGCGGCAAAGAAGGGCGCGATCGCGGCCAATCGTTCTGCGACCCACGGACCGCCGTACAGCAATGCCGCAGCATCGCGAAACGGCGCGTAGTCGATCTCGACGGGCGTGCCGCCACAGTCGGCGAGCCGCTCGATCGACGCGTCGTACAGCTCCGACGCTTCGACGTCACCGAAGAATTGCCGATCGGCGGGCGCAAGCACGCCGAAACGGAACTGCTCGAGCGGAATCGCGGCGTCGACCGGGCGGCGCGAGTACGGATCGGCTTCGTCGAAGCGCTGCGCAACCGCCGCGATCTCCCGCGCCTCGTCGACGCTCGCCGCGAAGATCGTGACGCAGTCGACCGAGCGGCACGCCGGAACGACGCCGCGCGTGCTTAAACGCCCTTTGGTCGGCTTGTAGCCCACGATGTTGTTGAACGCCGCCGGGACGCGGCCCGAGCCGGCCGTATCCGTCCCCAAGGAGAACGAACAGAGGCCCGCGGCGACGGCGACGGCCGACCCGGAACTCGAACCTCCCGAGACGTACCGCTCGTCGAAGACGCAGCGCGGCGCGCCGTGCGGTGAGCGCGTGCCGACCAATCCCGTAGCGAATTGGTCGAGGTTCGTCTTGCCGATGAGGATCGCTCCGGCCGCGAGCAGCCGCTCTACGACGAACGCCGATTCGGCGGGCTCGTACGCGAACGCCGGGCACCCCGCCGTCGTCGGCATGCCGGCAACGTCGATGTTGTCTTTGACGGCGAACGGGATGCCGTAGAGCGGGAGCGCTTCGATCGAAGCGCGGTCTGCCGGCAGCGAGCGTGCCCGTTCGAGCAGCTTGGCCTCCGAAACGGACGCGATCCACACCGCGGGATCCGGATACGCCCGCACGCGCTCGAGAACCGTCGCGACGACGTCTTCCGGCGTGAGGAGTCCGGCGAGATATGCGGTGCGCAGCGTCGAGAGCTGCAGCATCTGCGGCACCGTCACGCGGCGGCCTCCGCGGAGAGCAGGACGAGCGTCTGTCCGGCATTCACCGGTTTGCCCGACGCGCAGCGCACGGCTTGGACGACCGCTCGGTGCGGCGCGCACACTTCCAGTTCCATCTTCATCGACTCCAAGATCACGAGCGGATCGCCACGCTCGACGGTCCGCCCCGCCTCGACGAGCACCCTCCAGACGTTTCCGGGGACCGGCGATTCGACGGCATGCACGCCGGGCGGCAGCGCGTCCTCGACGTCAGCCGGCGTGAGGCCGTCTTCCGCGACGTACGTGTCGAGTCCGCGCGCCGCCCAGTCGTGCCGCTCGACCTCGAACGCCGCTTGCCGCCGCTCTTGGAACGCCTCGATATCTGCAGCGTGGCGCACCAGGAAATCGCGGTATTCGCGGAAGCGAAACCGCTCGTGCTCGATGCGCACGGGGTATCGTCCGTGCGGAAACGCGGCGCGGGCTTCGAGCAGTTCTTCACCCGTGACCGGAAAGAACCGGATCTGATCGAAGAATCGGAGCAGCCACGGCGAGCCCGGCTCGAAGACTTCCGTCGAACGCCAGCTGTTCCACACTTGAATCGTGCGCCCGACGAGTTGATAACCGCCGGGACCCTCCATGCCGTAAATGCAGAGATACGCGCCGCCGATGCCGACCGCGTTCTCCGGCGTCCACGTGCGGGCGGGGTTGTACTTCGTCGTGATCAAGCGGTGCCGCGGATCGAGCGGCGTGGCGACCGGAGCACCGAGGTACACGTCGCCGAGTCCCAGGACCAGATAGCGCGCGTCGAAGACGATGCGCTTGACGTCCTCGATCGAATCGAGCCCGTTGATGCGCCGGATGAACTCGATGTTGGAGGGGCACCAAGGAGCATTCGGGCGCACGAGTTCCTGGTACTTGCGCATCGCGAGCTCGGCGGCGTCGTCATTCCACGACAGCGGCAGATAGATGATGCGGCTCGGGATGTCGACGTCGTCGACGGACGGAAGGCCGTTCTCGATTCGCACGAGCAGCTCGACGATCTCCGCGAGCGTCACGACGCTGCTGTCGTAATGCACCTGCAGCGAGCGAATCCCGGGCGTGAGGTCGATGATCCCCGGAACGCGTGCAGTCTCGAGCGCTGCCATCAAGAGGTGCACGCGCAAGCGCAAGGCGATGTCCAAAACCATCGGTCCGTACTCGACGAGAACGTTCTCGTCGCCGGCGATCCGGTAGACGACCCCGACCTCGCGATCGTCGAGCCGTGCGTAGATCGCGGATGCCGGCGGAACGTGCGTCACCCGCTCCTCCCGCAGCGACGTCACGGGAACCCGCCGGAAACGCACGCGATTGCCGGGCCGAAGCTGGCCCACCTTCCACAGCTCGGCCCGAGCGACGACGGCCGGGCAGACGAACCCGCCCAAGCTCGGTCCGTCCGGTCCGAGAATGATCGGCATGTCGCCGGTGAAGTCGATCGAGCCGACGGCATACGCGTTGTCGTGGATGTTCGAGGGATGCAGCCCCGCTTCGCCGCCGTCGCGCCGCGCCCAGGCCGGCTTCGGCCCGATCAGCCGAACGCCGGTGCGATCGCTGTTGAAGTGGACTTCGTACTCGGCTTCGAACAGCGTCGTGACGTCGGCGTCGGTGAAGAAATCCGGCGCGCCGTGCGGACCGTAGACCACGCCGATCTCCCACGCTTCCGTCAGCTGCGGCGCTTCGAGTTCCACGTCCAAGGGCAGTCGTTCTGGATTGGCCCCCGCGGGTGCGACGCGCAAGACGTCGCCGGTCTTCAGCGTTCCGGTCGCATGACCGCCGAATCCGCCCAGGCCGAACGTCGCGCGCGAGCCGAGGTACTGCGGCGCATCGAAGCCGCCGCGCACGGCAAGATACGTTCTGGCGCCGGGTCCCACGATCGCGCCGATCGTCAACACCGCGCCGGCTGCGACGGCGATCGGGGTCCCGTACGATACGGGGACACCGTCGAGATCGGCCCGCATCGCCGCGCCGCCGAGCGCGACGATCGCCGGCGCGTGAAAGCGGAGCGTCGGGCCGTGCAGCGTGAGTTCCAGCGCGCACGTCTGCTCGGGATTGCCGACGACCCGGTTCGCGAAGCGGAACGAACGCTCGTCCATCGGACCGCTCGGCGGGACCCCGACGTGCCAGAAGCCGAGGCGTCCCGGCAGCTCCTGGAGGCTCGAGCGCACGCCCGGCTTCAGCACTTCGACCGTATCCGGCGAGAACGCAAACGCGGCAAGCGTACCGGTCGTCATCTTGCCCGAGACGAACGGCTCGTCGTCGATCGCGGCCGCGACGTACCCGAGGTTCGTCTCGATTCCGGAGATGCTGGTCTCGCGCAGCGCGTCCGCCATTCGCGCGAGCGCGCCGGCGCGCGTCTCTGCGTGCACGAGGATCTTCGCCAGCAGCGGATCGTATTTCGCCGAGACCTCCGTCCCCGTCTCGACCCACGTGTCGACGCGAGCATCCTGAGGAAAGGAAACGCGCGTCAACAAACCGACGCTTGGCCGGAACCCGCGTGCGGGATCCTCCGCGTAGATGCGCGCTTCGATCGCAGCACCCGATGGAGTTACGGCCGCAGGCGCAGGGAAAACGAACTCGCCCGCGGCCTGCCGAAGCATCCATTCCACCAGATCGATGCCGTACACGAGCTCGGTGACCCCGTGCTCGACCTGCAGCCGCGTGTTCACTTCGAGGAAGAAGAACTCTTTGGTGGACGCATCGTAGATGAACTCGACCGTGCCGGCGGAGGCATAGCGAACGGTCTCACCGAGCGCGACCGCTGCGGCATGCAGACACGCGCGCACGTCGTCGGCCAAGCCCGGCGCCGGCGTCTCCTCGACGACTTTCTGGTGACGCCGCTGAAGCGAACAATCGCGTTCGCCGAGCGCCACGACGCGGCCCCGCCCGTCGCCGAAGATCTGCACTTCGATGTGCCGGGCGTGCTCGACGTACTTTTCGAGGAAGATGCGGTCGTCGCCGAAGTTTGCCGCCGCCAACCGGCGGACCGTCGCATATTTCCCGACGAGATCGTCAGCCGAGCGGCACACGTGCATCCCGATGCCGCCGCCGCCGGCGGTGCTCTTGAGCATGACCGGATACCCGATCGCGGCCGCGCGTTCGAGCGCGTTCTCGACGTCGTCGAGCACGCCGCTGCCGGGAAGAAGCGGGACTCCCGCTCCCTCCGCGAGCGCGCGCGCCGTGTGCTTGAGCCCGAATGCCTCGAGGTGCTCGCTGCGCGGGCCGACGAACGCGATCCCCGCATCGGCAAGACGCTTTGCGAAGCCGGCGTTCTCGCTGAGGAAGCCGTAACCCGGATGCACCGCTTCGGCTCCCGACGCTTGGCATGCGGCGACGATCGCCTCGACGTTGAGGTAACTCTCCGCGACCGTCGCTCCGCGCAGCGCGATCGCTCGATCTGCAGCGAGGACCGGGAGCGTGAAGCGGTCCGTATCGGAGTGCACCGCCACCGAGGCGACGTTCAGACGCCGCAGGGTCGCGATGATTCGGCTGGCGATCTCTCCCCGATTCGCGACCAGGACCGTCTTGAACATCGAGTCTAAGCGCCCGGCGCGTCCCAGACGAGCACGCGTATCGGCGTCGGTTCGAAGCCGTTGCACGGGTTGTTGACCTGCGGACAGTTCGAGATCACGCACAGTGCGTCCATCTCGGCCCGAACGTCGACAAAGCTGCCGGGAGCGGACAATCCGTCGGCGATCGCAAGCTCGCCGTCGCTCAGAATCGGAACGTTCATAAAGAAATTGATGTTGCTCACGAGATCGCGCTTCGTCATGCCGTAGCGCGCCAGCTCCAAGAGAAAGTTCTCACGGCAGGCGTGCATGTACCGCGTATGATGGCCGAACCGGACGGTGTTCGCCTCGCAGCTGCAAGCGCCGGCCGAGGTGTCGTGCTGCCCGCAGGTGTCGGCGATCACTGTTGCCATCACGTTGCCGTCGTTCGAGATCAGCTGCGTGCCGGTGCCGACGTACGCCGAACCTTGCGTGCGCAGCGTCTGCTGCGCGCAGTACCGCTCCGCTGTGTCGTGCGCGTTGTAGAAGAGGGTATCCACGGCCTGTTGTCCGCGAAGGTCGACGATCCGCAGGACTTGGCCGCGCAGAAGGATCCGCGACCACGGCATGCGGGCGGGAACCTCACGGTCGTAGATTGCCGCGGCGGGGTCGAGCGACGTCGATGCGCTGGCGATCATGGTGAATTCCCGGCTTACGCGCGAAAGAGCAAGTCGGTATTTTGGAAGGCGCGGATCGCTTCCGGCCCGGAGGTTCGGCACGGGTCGGCGGCATCGGCCGGCGGTCCGCGCCAAACGATCGCTTCGACCGCGCCCATCGGAGAGGACTCCGGCGCCAGCGGATGGTGAGCGTTCGAGAGCGCGACGAGGACGTTCATCTCCGCGCGAAGATCGACGTACGAGCCGGCAAGATTGTCTTCGGCGGTCCACGTCAGCCGCCCATCGGCTGCGATCACGACGGGCGCGAAGAACGTGACGCACGGAGCGACGTCGCGCTTCGTCAAACCGTGCTTTCCGGCCGCGAGAAGGAAGTTGTCGCGGGTGTTGCGCAGGTTCCGGTCACCGTACTTCGCGGCGTTCGAGGCCGGCGTGCTGCCGCCGGCCAGCGTGTCGTGGCGGCCGGCCGTGTCGGCCGTCAGCGAGAGCATGACACGCCCCATGTCGGAGAGCAGCATATGTCCGGCGCGCAGCAGCGCGTTCCATTGCACTTTGACCGTGTCGCCCGCGTTGTAGCGCTCGCTCGTGTCGTCGGCGTTCCAAACCATCGCCGAGACGCCGCACGTGCCGCTCGTGTTGACGATGCGCAATACCTGGCCGCGCGAAAGCGTCCCGGTCCAATACCAGCCGTACGGGATCGACTCGCGATGCACGATCGCGTCGGCCGTAAGCGGCGGCCCTGCCACCATCGTTGCACCGGCTCGCTCCGAAGCCGTATCGCGTTCGCGCGCTGCCGCCTTCATCTCGAAGTAGCGAGCACGGTGCTCGTCGGGTGTGAGATCGTCTAGCGAGATTCTGTCGAACACGGTACCGGTGTTTGTTTGCAGACCCGCGAGAACAAGTTCCGTTGGCCATTTGTCGAGTCCGCAAACAGGCCGCGCTACGGTCGGAGTGGGAGACGAGCCGCACGGAGGCTGCCCGGAATTTGCCGATCGAGCAGATGTCGTTCCCTATCGGTCGAAAGATCGAGCAGGTGATCGCGAATCCGACACGTGCGGCGGCGGGTCGGCACTAGCATGAAAATTGGTATCATCGGCTCGGGCAACATCGGCGGGACGTTGACCCGGCGTTTTCGCGCCGTCGGCCACGACGTCTCGGTCGCCAACTCGCGCGGACCGGAGTCGCTCGCCGAACTCGCACGCGAAACCGGCGCGAAGGCGGTGTCGGTGGAGGACGCGGCGCGCAACGGGGACGTCGTGATCGTGACGATCCCGGAGAAGAACATCCCCGACCTGCCGCGCGACCTCTTCGCAGGCGTGCCTGCCGGCGTAGTTGTCGTCGACACCGGGAACTACTATCCGCAACAGCGCGACGGCCGCATCGAGGGCATCGAGTCGGGAGCTACCGAGAGCCGGTGGGTCGCACAGCGGCTGCGTCGTCCAGTGGTCAAGGCCTTCAACAACATCTACGCGCAGCATTTGCTCGACTTCGGCAAGCCCGCCGGCAGCCCGGGCCGAATCGCGCTGCCGGTCGCCGGTGATGACGCGAACGCGAAGGCCACGGTGATGCGGCTGATCGACGAGATCGGCTTCGACGCCGTGGACGCCGGCAGCCTCGACGACTCGTGGCGGCAGCAGCCGGGAACGCCCGTCTACACCAAGGATCGCGATGCCGACGGCGTGCGCAGCGGCCTCGCGGAGGCAAAACAGCAGCGCACTCCGGCCTGGCGCGCAACCGCGAAGAGCCCAGGGAATTTCGAGCAGCCAGCCTGAG
>JAQBPL010000203.1 GCA_028287545.1 Vulcanimicrobiota bacterium
GCCGAGAAGCTGCCGCGCGCGGTCGCCGAAGCGATGGCCAAAGAGATCGAACGCAAGATGCGCGACGCTGCCGCCAACCTCGAGTTCGAAAAAGCCGCCGCCCTGCGCGACGAGCTCGTCAACCTGCGCAAACAAATCGGCGGCAACGAAAGCGTCCTCTTCCAAGGCAAAGCCCCCAAGATCTTCCAGCACGCGCTGAAGGAACTGATTGGAACGTAAACGCCCCGTCCCGAGCGCGCCCTGTCATCCCGAGCTTGTCGAGGGACCCTTCGTCGTCACGCGAGCGAAGCCGAGCGGGACCCCGCGCGGCTGGCGGTCACGATGACGGCTCGGCGCTCGACTGCGCTCGCGCCGAAACGAAGGTCCCTCGAGCCTTTACCGGCCAAAGTTCGCGGAGCGAACTTTGTCCGATAAAGGCGCTCGGGATGACAGAGTCGCGCGCGACGACGGAGGCGCTCGCGATGACCGCTACTCCAGCAGCAGTTCGAGCCGTTCCCACCGGATCGGCGCTCCCCAGTCGGCGCGTCGTCGAGGATGCGCGCGGGGAGGCGTCACCCGCTCGCGCTGACGAACGTGGCAATCCGCGCGACGCGGAGAAGGGTGTGCCATGGCGGGTTCGGGCTTCCAGGTGTACGTGACGTTTTCGGGCGAGGCGTCGAAAGACGGCGCGGATACCACCAACACGCCGGTCAATCACGTCCGCGCGTATGACGCGAGCGGAACGAAGCACGGCCACGTCACGCCCGACTACGACGAGCTGCGCGGGATGGCGCTCGACGCCGCCGGACGGCTGTATGTCGCGGTCGCGAACAAGAGCGCCTCCGCGATCCAGGTCTTCTCCTCGGCGATCGGGAGCGACGGTTTCAGTCGCGCGTTCCTCGGCACGGCGGTCACGCCGCTAACGTCGACGGCGCTTTCGCATCCCTACGCGGTCGCGTTCGACTCGGCCGGCGACCTCTACGCGTCGAATCAGGATACCAACGTCGTCTGCGCCTACGCCGTCGCGTCCGTCGGATTTCCCGCGACGCCGCTGGCGGTCGCGTCGTACCTGACGACGACCTTCCCGAGCGGCGGCACGTTCTACGACGGCACGTGGGTTGCGTCGGCGCAGCCGGTAACCGCCGGCGGCGAAACCCCGCCCGTCGTACCGGTCGCGCAAGGCGGGCTGACGATGACGGGCTTCACCACCGCGCTCGCGAGCGCGCCCGACGCCGCGAAAGCACCGGCGCGCCATTCGGTGCGCGGCATCCTCTTCGCGGGCAGCGCGCTGTACGTCGCCGACGAAGCGGGCGCGCGGGTGGCGATCTACGACGCCGCGACCGGCGCGTACCGGTCCGCACTCACGACGACGACCGACGGCACGTCGACGCTGAGCACGCCGGTCGGCCTCGCCTACGACGCGGCGAGCGGCCACGTCTTCATCGGCGATCCCGGCAACGACGCGATCTTCAGCTACCACCCGAAGTCGCAGAAGTTCGAACTCGAACTCGACAAGAAGTCCGGCGGCGACGGGCTCAAGAAAGTCTCCGGCCTCGCGTTCTCGCCCGAGGGGACGCTGTTCTTCGCGAGCCGCGAGACGAAAGCGATCTATCGGCGCGACAAAGGCGGCACCGTCACGCCGTTCGTCGGCGGTCTTTCCGACACGCCGGAGTGTCTGCTGATCGCGGCCGTCTGAACGTCGCCGCTACGCGGAGCGCTCGGTCTGGGCGCGCGCGTCGAAGGCTTCTTGCGCTTTGCGCACGTCGGCGGAGTGGCGTTCGGTCCAGAGCGAGAGCGCGCCCAGCGGCTCTTTGAGCGTCAGTCCGAGCGGTGTGAGCGAATACTCGACGCGCGGCGGGATCACGGGGAAGACGACCCGCACCACCAAGCCGTCGCGTTCGAGATCGCGCAGCGTCTGCGTGAGCATCTTCTGTGAGATGCCGCCGATCGCGCGCCGCAGCTCGGTGAAGCGCACCGGGGTCTCGATCTGCGTCAGCACGCCGATGATCAGCGTCGTCCACTTGTCCGCGATCCGGTCGAGCAGTTCGCGTGCCGGGCACGGCCCCGAATAGACTCCGGCGTCGGATGCGGCTTCGGTCGCGGCTATGGTTACCATTAGGTGCCTATACTACTTTCTGGTGCCTTCTTGCTGGCGGAGACTCGGTATGGAATAGTGACTAGGCTCCAAGGATACCACATCTTGGGGCGATGCCAGCGCCCTTACCGGAGATTTCTGACCGTGAGCACCACCACCACCGTCCAAACTTATGCGATCGACGCTTCCCACACCAATGCCGAATTCGTCGTCCGCCACTTGATGATCGCGAAGGTCCGCGGCCGTTTTGCCGCCCTGGCAGGCACGATCGACGTGCCGGAAGGCAGCGATGTCCCGACCTCGATCCAAGCGACGCTCGAACTCGAGTCCCTCACCACCAGCGAAGCGCAGCGCGACGCGCACCTCAAGTCGCCCGACTTCTTCGACGCGGCGAACCATCCGCAGATAACCTTCCGCAGCACCAGCATCACGCCGGCCGGCGACGAGTTGGCCGTAACGGGTGACTTGACGATCCGTGGTACGACGCTCCCGGTCGTGCTCAAGGCGACGTTCGAAGGCCGCACGATCGACCCTTGGGGCAACCGTCGCGTCGGATACGAAGCGCACGCCAAGATCAGCCGCAAAGATTTCGGCCTGACCTGGAATCAAGCGCTCGAAGCGGGCGGCGTCGCCATCGGCGACGAGGTGAAGATCGAGCTCGCCGTGGAGGCGGTCGCGCAGTAACTCGGGCCTCGAGGCCGCCGGCGTTTGTTCCAATCGCTCGCGGCGGCCTCTCTGCGTTCCCTCTGGATCGCTTCGTATCATCACGGGATGAACCGAGCGTGAAGAGGTCCGCAATGACGTCAAGCCTGTTTAGTCAATCGCCATTTTTTCCGATCGCTATCGGATTTTTCGGTCTGGGGACCGGCTACTTCGTGTGGGGCGGACAGGCGCTGTTCGGTTTCCCGAAAGATTCACCCGACACGAACCGCACGATCGCGCTGTGGGGCGTGTGGATGAGCGGCTTCATGCAGTTCATCACCGGCATCTACTTGATGATCGGGCTCACCTGGTTCGGCGTGTTCGAGAACGCTGCGCCGCTGTACATGGCGGCGCTCGCGTTCACGGCGTACGGCGTGCACTGGTTCGCCGTGGCGTACCGCCGGTACATCGGCGCGAGCCCGGTGCCGGAGGGATGGATGGCGATCCCGTTCTCGCTGATCGGCATTCTCGGGGCGTTCGTCTTCTTTTCAGCCGGCGACGCGCCGGTCGGCATCCTCTTCATCGGCCTGAGTTTGGTCTACCTCACCGAGATTCCGACGAACTTCGGCATCTGGCCGGGCGGGCGGCGTCTCATCGGCTTGTGGCAGATCCTCACCGGCATCTGGCTGATGTACCTCACCTACGGCGTCACGATGAACTTGGCGCTCGGCAAACATTGGTGGGTGTAATGACTGAACTCTTCGCCCGTCGTTCGGTTCCGACGGCGTCGTTTGCATCCGTCATGGGGATTGCCGGGCTCGGCTTGGCGTGGCGCGAAGCCGCCACGGCGCAAGGTCTTCCGGCGGGGATCGGTGAGTGGATCATCGCGGTCTCGGCCGTCATCTTCGTCGCGCTATTGGTGGTTTGGGCCGCACGCGCGAGGGCGAACCCGCAAGAGATCGAAGCGGAACAGCACAGCGCGATCACGGCAAGCTACCTCGGCACGATTACCATCTCGTGTTCGCTGCTTGCCGCGGGTGCGCTGCCGTATTCGCGAGTCCTCGCTACGGTGTTGTGGGCGATCGGTGCGTTCGGCGGCGCAGCGCTGCTGATCTATCTCCTCGGACGCTGGATCGAAGGCGGCATCAAAGCGGCCGAATTGACGCCGGCGCTCTTTATTCCGGTCGTCGGAAACGCGACGTCAGTCTACGCCGCGGTGCCGCTGGGGTACGGCGAGCTCGGGTGGGCGTCGTTCGCGTTCGCGCTGCTGTGCTGGCTGACGCTCGGGCCGCTCACGATGTACCGCCTGATGGTGACCGAGCCGCGCCTGCCGCGAAAGATGGCGCCGCAATTAGCGGTCATGGTTTCCTCGCCCGCGGTGATGGCCAGTGCATGGTACCTCCTGGCCGGTTCCGCCGATCCCGCCTTTAAAATCCTCGCCTTCAAAGCGCTGTTCTTTGCCTTGTTGACCGCGCGTCTTTGGAAGATGGCGTGGGGCGAACCGTTCAGCGCCGCGATGTGGGGCTACACGTTCCCCACTGCCGCGTTGGCGGGTGCGTTCGAACGGGCCGCGGCGTCGTCACCCTCCGCGCTCTACGCCGCGCTCGCGACCGCAACGCTCGCCGTCGCGACGATCATCGTCGTGCTGTGCGCGGCATGGACGGTGCGCGGCTGGATTCGTCAGTTCACCCCGAGCGCCGCTCTCCCGGCTACGTAACGGCCCCTGGCCGGGCTGGCGCTCGCCGATACAGGAAACAAAGGAGGGGCACGCTAACACTGCCTGCGTTAGACGCTTACGGGTGGAGGTGTTATGCGCCGGGTTTCGCTTTCTTTTGCCGCCGCCGTGTTCGCCGGGGCCGTGGTCGTGGCCGTCGCCGGCATCGAAACGCGCTCGGGCGCGCAGGCTCCGATCCCGACGGTTACCGTCGGGCCCGCCGTGCCGGCCGACATTCCGGGCGGTGCGCCGAGCGCGCAGCTCGCCCAGGCGGCGGCGTTCGCCTGGCAAGAATTCATCGCGCTGAATTGGGCCGCCGTCCCGCAGACGGGATTGCCGAACACGCGCGACACGCCCGACACGACCTGTGCGTTCGACGACCCCGCGTGCGCCTCGCGGCCCCGCGTATGGGAGACGTTCCGCAGCAAGCTCGAGATCTTCCCCGGCAACTTCGGGACGCCGAACGGCTACAGCGCCTCCGCTCCGGATTTCGGCTACGACGCAGCGCCGGCGTACAATTATAACGTTGCCGTTGCGCCGTGCGGCGGCCAGGCGACGCCCGTCCCGACCGCCTGGGTGAATCTCGACGAGTCCGATCAGATCACGATCGACTCGATGTTCGCCGGCATTGGGCCGAAGTCGTCGACCATCAACTCGGATCCGCAGATGATCCGCTTTTTGGCGAAGGCGAATCGCACCGAATACGACTACGCGTCGCTGAACAAGTGGTGGATCTCCGTTCCGTCGTCGGTCGTCACGGCGACGAAGAACTACCTCGCGTCCGCGACCGCCGATCCGACGCCGGCGCCGAGCGGCGTTCCGGCGACCACCGTCTCGCTGCCGTACGGCACGATCGAGATGAAGGCCGGCTGGCGCGTCCTGACCGACGCCGAGATGAAGTCGGGCCGGTTCCACACCGCGACGGCGCGCTACTACGAGTTCGTGTATCCGCCGGGCAAGCCCAGGACGTACTGCTGGCATCAGGCGACGTTCGGACTCGTCGCGCTGCACGTAATCCAGAAGACGCCGACCGCGCCGTATTTCGTGTACGCGACGTTCGAACAAGCCGACAACATCCAAACGCCGCAAGGCAAGGCCGTCGAAAACGACGACGGCTCCATAGCCAACGCACCGGTTTGTCCGTCGGGTCAGGCGTCGCCGTGTCCGACCACACCGCTCGAGGTGCTCGTCGACGGCTCCACGCCGTTGCCGAACAGCACCTACCCGCCGAACATCGCGCTCGCGACGCCGTCGGCAGCGTATTGCACTGCGAACCTCCAAACGCGCCCGACGAACCAGCTGTACTATCTCGAAGAGGGCGCGGCCGGCGCGCAGCCGACCAGCGGCTTCGTCTGCGTGAACGGGCGCCAGAACCCCATCCCCCAGACGATCGTCGACGTCAATCACAGCGTTCAGGGGTCGATCGTCGCGTACGAAAAGGCGCACGGCTTCGCGACGCCGTCGCCGCTCACGCACTACAAGCTGGTCAACGTGCAGTACGTGCCGTACGACAACCCGCAGCCCGGCCCGTTCGCGGGGAACGATCCGACGACGAGCAACAACCCCGCCAGCTTCTATCTCGCGAACATTGTCGTCGAGACGAACCGTAGTCTGCAGCTCTTCAACGGCGGCCTCGTCAACAGTTTGGTGCAAGGCCAGTACCAAGGGCGCTTCGAGTCGCCGCCGACGATGCTGCCCGGCAACCCGACGCACAAACAGACCCTGTACGCGGGCCATGCCTACAACATGGGCGGATGCATGGGCTGCCACGGAAGCCAGGGCCAAAATCCCGCCGGCCAGGCCGGCAACTTCAGCGTCATCCTCGCGCGGGGCGGCGCCAACAACCAGTTCCCCGAACCGCCGGCACCGATCGCGACGACCGGGGCGCAGCCGGTGCCGCGCAACCGGATGATCGTCAGCCACTAACCCACTCGTCACCGCTTCGGAGACCATCAATGAGCACGTTCAACTGCCCCGCGAATCCCGTTTGGACCGACATCGCCCCGGCCTTTTCCGCCGGCGACGTCGCCTGCATGAAGCAAGTGTCGCAGAGCTGGCCCACGCCGTTGGACCTTACGAGCTATCCGAGCGTGTACGCGAACAAAGATGCGATCAACTACGCGGTCAACTCGGGCCAGATGCCGCAAAACCCGGCCGAACAGCCGTGGGCGCCGCTGGCCTGTTGGAACGCCTGGTACGCGGCCGGCTGCCCGGAGAAATAGTAGGCACGACCGGGCGGACGGCGCCTTCTCGGCTTCTCGCGCTTTAATGGGAAAGAGATCAACTGGTCCGATGCCTCCGGGCTAGGGCGCAATCGGATCCGCACTCAGCTTCCCTTGGAGCACTTCCACGTGAAGACTCGTTCCCGGATCCTGATCGCGGCCGTCGTCATCGGGAGTCTCTCGATGA
Organism: Vulcanimicrobiota bacterium; assembly: GCA_028287545.1. Next base: position 6,840 of record JAQBPL010000203.1, read on the forward strand.
CGCTTCACGCGTGCAGTCATGTCCCGAGCGTCACCGACAACACGGTAGCCGCCGTCAGCGCCGCGCCGATCACAAGCGGTACCACCGATCAAGATCGCATCACGAGCGCCGTGAAAAGCGTCGAGCCTTCCGTCGTTGCCCTTCAGGTCGTCGTCCACGGAACGGCCGTCGTTCCGGTGGATCCGCTGGCGCAAGCCCTCACCGGTGCACCACCCTACACGCGCAAGCGCGTCGTCGAGCGCGCGTCAGGCTCCGGCTTCATCTATTCGCGCGACGGTCTGATCGTGACGAACGCGCATGTCGTCCCGCACGGGACCACGAGCATCACCGTCATCATGGCGAACAACGATCGCGTAAAAGGGCGCTTGTACTCCTCCAACCCGGGAATCGATCTCGCCCTCGTCAAGGTCGACAACTACGCGAAGCTGCCGCCGCCCGTCGCGTTCGCCGACAGCACGAAACTGAAGGCCGGCGAGTGGGCGATTGCGATCGGAGAGCCGCTCGCGCTTCAGCAGTCGGTCACTGTCGGCGTCGTGTCGGGCTTCAACCGCGACGAGCCGATCCAAGGCGACGACCAGCAAGTCCACCTCTTCCGGGGCCTGCTCCAGACGTCCGCGCCGATCAACCCGGGCAACTCGGGTGGTCCCCTCATCGACTACGACGGTCACATCATCGGCGTGAACCAGTCAACTGCTGACCCGTCCTCGGCCCAGGGCATCGGCTTCGCAATCCCGTCGAACACCGTGCTGCAGACGGCCCAGACGCTCGCGAAAAATCCCGGCAAGACCATCAACACCGGCGGGACGGGAACCGGGAAAGCCTTCCTCGGCGTCAGCGTCGTCGCCATCGACCAGAACGTCCGCGCGCAACTCGGCGGTTACTCCGATCCGGGCGGCGTAGCCATCGCTGCCATTCCCGATGGCACGCCGGCTGCCGCGGCCGGATTGGAACCGGGCGACGTAATCGAAGCCGTCAACGGAAAGGTCGTCAACACACCGGAGCAGTTCGCCGCCACGATCAGCTCGCTGAAGCCCGGCACGAAGGTGACGCTGCGCGTATGGCAGCGCGGCATCAAGCGTAACGTGCAGGTGACGCTGGCAGAAGAACCGGCCGCGCTGTATCTGCAGCAACAGCAGCAGCAGCAGCCGTGACTAGCGGACGCGGACGACGTAGTCGACGAAGAGCGCGCGCCCGGGCAAGCCGAAGCGCTCGCTCGCGGCGGCGCCGGTGTACGGTGCGTATTGCGCCGCCCCCGCGTACTGGTTGAGCGCGTACGGTTCACCTTCGTACAGCAGGCCGCGCGGGTCGCTGAACTGATTGAAAAGGTTGTCGACCCCGAGCGCGAGCGTGCCGCGCGGCAGCCGGACGCTCAGCTTGAGGTCGGAGTACGTGTAGGCCGGCAAGCGTTTCGTGTTGTTGTCGGAGACGCCGTGCAGCGTGAAGCGCACGTCGAGCGCGTTGCCGATCAGCCGATCGAGGCCGATGTCGAGCGTGTGCAGCGGCAAGCCCGGCAGCTGGCTCCCGGGAACCAGCGTAAAGTTCGACTGCAGGAGCTGTGTCGGCGCCGACACGATCGTCGTAGAATCGAGCGTCCAATCGTAGTCGAGCGCCGTGCGGCGGTCGACGCGGTACCGGCCCGCGACGGTGATGCCTTGCGCGTGCAGCCGTCCTACGTTGTAGGTTCCGGTGACGCCGACCAGCGCCGGCGCGGCGGCCGCGCCGCAGGCGTTGGCGATCAGCTGCGTCTGCTGCGCGAGGAACGCGGGGTCGACGAAGCCGCTCCCGGTCGACGTCAGCGGGACGATCGTCTTGTAGAGTTTGTTGAGCACGTTGACGTTGTAGAGCGTCGCCTGCACGTAGGCGTCACCGCCGAAACCGTGCGCCCATGCGACTTCTTCGTCGACGCCGCGCTCCGGGTGGAGCGTCGAGGAGGGGACACTGCCGATCGAGTTGAGCCCGCCGCACGTAATCCCGCCGCCGCCGCCGGCACTGCCGAGCTGCTGCGGAACGAAGGGTTGGCCCAGCTCGTCGCCGGACGGCTGCGTCGTCGTCGCGCCGGCCGAGACGCGGAACACGTCGCGGGACGACGGGCGCTGATAGAGCACCGAGATGCGCGGGTCCAGTGCGGTGCTCTGCGTCGCGCTCGCCTGCGTCAACGCGACGTTCGCGAAGAGCGAGAGCGGTGATGCCGGCGCGCGGTAGACGTCCCGCAGCTCGTACGTCTGCTGATGCACGGTCGGCGCGCCGTACGAGCTCGCCGTGCTTGTCGCCTTCGCCAACGCGAACGCGGCGTTGAGGTAGGTGTAGCCGACGCCGGCGGTGTTGTAGCGGCCGGCGAAATCTTCGCTCACCGTGACGCCGCCCTCGTTCTCGCGGTTCTCGGCGATCGAGAAGTTGTCGCCCGGCACGAGCGTGTAGGGCAACCGGTATTGGCGGCTCGTGAAGTCGTCGTAGCGGTTGCCGAACACCGCCACGCGCGCGAAACGCGTCGCGCTCGCGTGCTCGTACGCCAGCCCTCCGTCATACAGGTTGAAGGTCTGGAAGGCGGGGCCGGCGCCCTGGAAGCCGACGGTGTCGGCCACGTACTGCGCGACGGTCGCGCACGGGCTCCCGCCGTCCGGCGCGCCGCCGGGGCCATGACCGCCGTTCGCGACGGCGAAGCTGCCCGACGGACACGGGTTCGGACCGCTCGGCGTGTATTTCGCAAGCGCCTGCTGGGCGAATGCGGTCGCCGGCGCCGCCTCGAGAAAGTCGCCGTCGCCGTTACCGGTCTTGTTCTCGTAATACGACGCGAGCACGCCGGTCGCAACGATCGCGTCGCTCGGACCGAGGCTATAGCGCAGCTTCACCAAGCCGCTGTGCGCGTTCGCGCTCGCGTCCATGTCGTAGGTGCCGATAGCGCGTACGGCCGGTGAGGTCGCCGTCACGTCGTACGCGGCGGCGGGCTGGTAGTAGCGAACGTGGCTGAACTGCCCGTCGAGCCCGCTGGCACCGTAGGCAAGCGCGTAGCCGAGCTTGCCGGTGGTGCCGGTCACGCGCAGGGTCGTCGCCAGCCGCTCGAACGTGCCTGCGCCTTGCCCGATCGTTATCCGCATGTCGGGAGTCGGCACGAGCGTGCGGAAGTCGATGACGCCGCCGATTGCGCTCGTCCCGAGCACGTTGCTGCCGGAGCCGTACGTCACCCCGACGTCACGGAACGCCGCGAGCGGCGAGATCTGGAAGTTGTAGCCGCCCGGGAAACCGTACGCGATCGGGTGTCCGTCGATCGCGGTGGTCGTTTCGAGCGTGCCGATTCCGCGCAGCTGGAGCGGGATGTCGTCGCCGAGCGCGGCGGTGTCGCCGACGATCCCGTTGGTGATCCCGGGCAACTCGCGCAGCGCATCGCCCGCGCGCGTGATCCCCCGCGCTTCGAGCGCTTCGGCGGTGAGCGTGCGGGTCGTCGTGGTTGCGCGCAGCAGCGCGGCGGCGGCGTTGGTGGCGGTCGTGCCGATCGTGCGCAGCGCGGTGCCGGACGTCGTCCGCTGCAGGGCGAGCGTGACGTGCAGGCCGGAACCGGCGACCAGCGCGAGGTCACCCGAGAGCGCGGGCTGGTAGCCGGCGCGTTCGACGCGCAGGCGATAGACGCCGGGCGGCAGGTCCGCGATGCGAAAGGTGCCGTCGTTCGAGGCGGTGACCATCGCGGCACGATCGACGATCGCGATCGTCGCGCCTCCCACCGGCAGGCCCGTCGCGGCATCGTCGACGACGCCCTCGACGAGCGCCGTCGCCGCGCTTTGCGCACGCGCGGGCACACAGCACACCAGAAGAAAACCCAGCGCAGCGACGAGCGTCGGGATCGTCGTACGCACGGCGAGGCCGAGCGGATTCCGCAAGAGAGATTCCTTAATGCGTGCTTAGGGTTGTGGGGCGAGCGCGCTGCGGTTTAGGTCGCGCACGGCGCGATATCCCGCCAGTGCGAGCGAGGCGTCGAGATCGCCGAGGAGCATGCGCAGGACGTGCTCGACGCCCGCTTCGCCGCCGAGCGCCAGCCCGTACACGTACGGCCGTCCGACGAGCACGGCGTCGGCGCCGAGCGCGAGCGCGATCAGCACGTCGGCGCCGCAGCGGATCCCCGAGTCGAAGAGCACCGTCGCGCTCGCACCGACGGCCTCGGCGATCGCCGGCAGCGCGTCGAGCGACGCGACGGCGCGATCGACTTGCCGGCCGCCGTGATTCGAGACGACGACGCCCGCGGCGCCGGCGTCGAGCGCGGCGCGCGCGTCGTCGGGATGAGCGATTCCCTTGACGACGATCGGCAGCGACGTCCAGCCGCGCAGCATCCGCAGGTCGGCCCAGCGCAGCGCCGGATTGCCGAACAGGCCGGCCCAGAACATGATCGCGTCGCGCGCGGCTTCGAGCGATTCTTCGGGCGGCCGCGCCAGCTTCGAGCGAAAGACCGGGTCGGAGAAATACTGCGCGACCCCGACGCCGCGCAGGAACGGAAGGTGCGCGAGCTCGAGATCGCGCGGGCGCCAGCCCAGCGTCCAGGTGTCGAGCGTCACCACGATCGCGCCGTACCCGGCGCGCTCGGCGCGGCGCACGAACGACTCCGCGATCTCGGGGTCGCGCGGCCAATACAGCTGATACCAGCGCGACGCATCGGGCGCCGCGGCGGCGACCTCTTCCATCGGGTTTGCCGACGCCGTCGAGACGATGCTGGTCACGCCGACGCGCGCCGCCGCTCTCGCGACCGCGACCTCACCGTCGGGATGCGCGAGCGTGAGGACGCCGACCGGCGCGGTGAGGATCGGCAGCGGCATCGTGCGCCCCAGCACCGTCGCCGTGACGTCGCGGCCGGTGACCTCGCGCAGCATGCGCGGCACGATGCGCCACTTCGCGAACGCTTCGAGGTTCGCGCGCATCGTGTGCTCGGCGCCCGCGCCGCCCGCGACGTACGCGAACGCTTCCGGCGTCATCACCTCGCGCGCGCGCCGCTCGAGACCCTCCGCGGTCATCGGCAAATCCGGTCGCGCCCCCGCGAGCCCGCGCAGATAGATGTCGTTCTGAACGTCGCTGAGGTTGCCGATCGCCATGCGCGAGGGGTCCGTCTCCGGGCGGCGCGTTCCTGCCGTGTGGACTACGACCGGGAGACGGCGGTGAGCTCGGCGTACGCGATCTCATCGTGCGTGACGTCGCCGTGCCCGCCGATGATCGCGTCGCCGTTGAGGTTGCGCACGATGTTCGGCGACACCACCGCGGCGTAGGCGGCTCCGACGGGCTGCAGGTCGTTCTCGAAGGCTTCCGGCGTCGTCCGCGCCCCGTCGGCGCCCATCCCGCCGTAGGGATTGATCCACGCAGCGGCGCCGATCTGGTGCGCGAGCGCCGAGGCGATCGGATACGCGAGGCCGACCGCGATGTCGTGGATGCTGTGGGTGATCTGAATCTCCGAGGCGACCTTGTGCGACGTGATGACGCTGCGGAAGACCCCGTCGGTGTTCGCTTGGTAGTTCTGTGCCATCCCGACGTGCGAGTACGCCCCCTGCAGGAGCAGCATCGTCGCGGCTTGGTGTCCGGCGCTGCCGCCGGGCAGCGCGTTCGCTGCGGCCGTCACCAGCCGGCCGCCGAAACTGTGACCGATCAGATGAATCTTGACGCCGGGCAGCGCTGCAAGTACCTTGGCGATCGTCTGGACCACGCCGGTTCTCCCGATCACGCCGGCGCGTTCCTTCATCGTCCAATACGTCGTCACGTTGGCGAGAACGAGCGCGGCGTTCTTGATCGCGGCGAGCGGGTTGAAGCCGGCGGCTCCGCCGAGCGCGGCCGCGCCGCCGGTCTGTCTGCCCGCCGGCGGCCCGGTCTGCAGCGTCGCGACGATCTGGTTGAGGACTGTGTGTCCGGGCGTCGTGTTGAGCGCTGCAAGTCCCGTGTCCATTCCGGGATCCGGTTCCTGCGGACCCTGCGGAAACGCCGACGCCAGCGCGGCGACGAAATCGTCCTGCGCGCTCTGGCTCACGCTCAACAGCGGGATCTGCGCGATCGCATGATCGAGGAACGCCTGCGCGGCCGCGTCGTTCGCGATCTCTTTGAGCGCCGTGAGCTGGGTGGTGATCGCGGCGTCGACGGCGGACGGCGCGATCGCCGCCGCGCCGGGGACGGCGTTCGGTCCGGCCGCGGCGGCGAACGCGTTCTCGTCGAACTTCTTCGACGGCCAGATGATGCCGAGCGCGAAGCAATCCGCCGACGTGAAGCCGGGGAAGCGCGCCCACACGTTGTCGGCGGCGGTGAAGAACCGCCGGTAGAGGTCGTCCGCTTCGGCTTCGTTGTTGTTCCAGCCGTGCGAGATGACGAAGAGGTGCTTGGGCGGATGCGCGGCGAGATCGGCGAGAAAGGCGCTCTCTTCGGTGGCGGTCGCGTTGCCCGAGGGATCGTAGTGGATCTTGTCGGCTTTCATCGTGCCGTAGTTCAGCATGAAATCACCCTCAAACGGATTGGATGGCGCGCATGAGATCGACGAGGCCGGCGCCTTGAAACGAGCGGTCCCGATGCAGATCGGTCGCCGATTGCATGAAGATCGCTTTCACGTCGCGCGGCCGGCCGATGTATTCGCGACGGATCGACAAGAAGGCCGCGATGATCCCCGAGACGTGCGGTGCGGCCATGCTCGTCCCGCTGTCCTCCTTGTAGAGATACGCGTCGCGGCCGACGGCTGAGGGGGCGTCGCCGTCCTTCTGCACGACGACTTGGTCCGAGCGGCTCTGCGCCGATGCGCACGAGATGATGCGTTCGCCCGGCGCGATCAGGTCCGGCTTCGGACGGCCGTCGCCGGTCGGTCCTTTGGACGAAAAGTACGAGACGCCGTAGCGGTGCGGTTCGGTGCGATGCGTCGAGCCGACCGTGATTGCCAGCTCCGAGTTCCCGGGGTCGTTGATCGACATCCCGAAGCCTTGCGACACCGCGCCGACGTACTCCGATTGCAGATAGCCGTAGCCGGAGTTTCCGGCGGCGACGACCACCGCCACGCCGGAGTCGACCAGCCGGTCGATCTCGACGCAGATCGGGCTCTGGCCGCAAGCGAACCATTCCGCGTCGAACGGATAGCCCAAACTCAAGTTCACGCCGTGCACCACGAGGTGACGTCCGAACTCGTTCCATTGCTGGATCTGGTCGATCGCGCTGATCAGCGAACTGACGACGCCGGTGCCGTCGTCGTCGAGCACGCGCAGGCTGACGATCTTGCACTGCGGCGCCATCCCGCCGATGTCGCCTAACGGCAGGGTGTGTTTCTCCTCTGCCCCGGCTTCGTTCCGCGTGCTGACGACGGCGACGGGCTTTACGTCGCCATCAGCCGGCATCATGCCGGCGATGATTCCGGCGACGTGCGTGCCGTGACCGTTCTGGTCGACGACCGCGCTCGCGTCTCCGTCGCCTTTGCCGCGAAAGTCCTTGTGCGCGAGCGGCGCGCCGAGATCGACGTTCTTGAAGCGCCGGAAATGCGGGTGGTCCGCGTCGATGCCGGAGTCCAGCACCGCCCACGCGATGTTCTTGCCGCTGGCGGAAAAAGCGATGTGGGCCGCGTCGGCTTTGATCGTCGCGACCGAATCGGTGATGAACGCGCGAACTTGCGCGTCTTCCCAGATGCGGAAGATCGCGCGATTCGGCGGGACCGGCCGGCGGTCCAGATCGATCAGCGCCAGAATCGCATAGCCGGTCATCGTCGCGAACACGTACGGGTGCGTCGCCTCGGGGAGCACCTCGTACTGCGCCTGTTTCCGATCGCGGTCGCGGATCGTCTGGAGCAGCGCAAGCACGGCCTCGCGCCCCGCCTTGGACGTGCGCTGGTTGGAGAGCGCGATGATGACGCGCTCGAGCCGCGCCGGATTCGTGCGCACGCGCGACGCGAGCGGTTCGGCGATTGCTTCGCCGACGAGATTCGCCTGAAAACCGATCGGTTTCGCGTTCGGAACTTTGAAGTGTTCGTTGAGCGAGACGCGCACGATCTCTTGGCCGAATTGGTTCAGCAGCGCGACGATTCGCGATCCGCGCAGCGTGGCGAAGAGATAGGGCGCGATGGCGGGCGAGGCGGGATCGAGGATCGGCGTCTCTGTGCCGTCCTGCGCGGCGGCGGCGAGAATCGCGGACGCCACCTTCTGATACGTTGCGTCCAGCGCGGCATAGTCACCCGCGCCGTCCGGGCCGACGGCGAGCTCGACGATCACCGGGAAGAAGGCGGCCTCGTCGAACCGCTTGCGCAGCGCCTCGCTGATCTTGACGTCAGCCGGCGTCGGATCGCCGCTCTCCGGCGGCGGCGGCATAGAAGCGGACATCCCGAACCGTCCCTCTGCATAGACTGAGCCACCTTCGAGGCGGCATGGCGCCTGCTTGGCTTGTTGATGCTGCGCTCCCTGGCGCCCGCTCCGGGAACCTCAGCCGTGGGATTGCTGCTGCTGAACCGCCTCGATCACCGCTGCGACGGGTCTGCGACGCTCGGTGCCGCGCACGTAGACCAGTCCGATCTGCCGGCGGGTCGGGATGGGTTCGCGCAGCGGGATCCGTGCGATCCCGGGGGTCGCGTGGCTGCGCATGCTCTCCGGAACCACCGAGACGCCGAGGCCCGCGCCGACGATTCCCTCGAGCGTGTACATGTCGCCGACCTCGATCGCGACCGCCGGAATGAAGCCGGCGCGCGCACACGCCTGCATCATGTCGTATCGGCTGCCCGACCCTTCGGCGAGCGCGACGAACGGCCGGTCTTGCACCTCCGCCAGCGCGACGCTCTCGCGCGACGCGAGCGGATCGCTCGCCGCGATGGCGAGCAGCACGCCTTCGGTGAACACCGGTACGCACGCGAGATCGGACGCGATCGGCGGCGGCGAAACCAGGACGGCGTCGAGCTCGCCGGCGAGCAGTGCCGTCACCAGCGCGTTCGTCGCACCGTGGCGCAGCACGAGCCGCGCGCTCGGATCGCGCGCGAGCACCGTGCCGGCGATCTGCGGAACGAGCGTCGGCCCGAGGGAGAACATGTGGCCGAGCCGGACCGTCGAACGCGAACCCGTCGCGGCGCGAACGGCGTCGACCGCCTCCGAGCGGGCCCGCACGACCCGTGCGGCCTGATCGGCGAGGACGCGCCCGGCGTGGAGCAGCCGCACGCGCCGGCCGTCGCGCTCGACCAGCGGGACGCCGAGCCGGATCTCGAGCGCCCGGACCGCCCGCTGGACCGACGACACGCTGCGCCCGAGCGCCTCGGCGGTGCGGCCGAGGTGCTGGGTGCGGGCGAATTCGAGAAAAATCTCGAGCTCGGCGAAGCCGATCGCATCGTCGCCATTCGTTGCGTTCAACGCAACGATCTTTCGTGCCGGCGGGCTCGATCCTCGCCTGGGAAGAGCGTATTCTGGCCCGTGGGGTGACGTCGGAATTCATCTTTGTGAGGGCAGCTTCATGGGTTCGTATCGTATCGCAGCGGTTCCGGGTGACGGGATCGGCCCGGAGGTCATCGGGGCCGGCATCGAGGTTCTGGGGGCGCTCCAGCGCGTCGACCCGGAGCTGCACCTCGAGTTCGCGACCTTTCCGTGGGGCTCGGACTACTATCGCGCGCACGGTGTGATGATGCCGGCCGACGGGCTCGACGCGCTGCGGCCGTTCGACGCGATCTACTTCGGCGCCGTCGGGGACCAAAGCGTTCCCGACCACGTCACACTGTGGGGACTGCGCCTGGCGATCTGCCAGCCGTTCGACCAGTACGCGAACGTTCGCCCGACGCGGATCCTGCCCGGGTTAAGCAGCCCGCTGCGCGACTGCGAGCGCGGCGATCTCGACTGGGTGATCGTGCGCGAGAACAGCGAGGGCGAGTACGCCGGCATGGGCGGCCGCGCGCACCGCGGTCACGCGATCGAAGTCGGCACCGAGGTCGCGGTGTTCACGCGCGCCGGCGTCGAGCGCATCATGCGCTTCGCCTTCGACCTCGCGCGCAGCCGGCCGCGCAAACACCTCACCGTCGTCACCAAGTCGAACGCGCAGCGGCACGGGATGGTGCTGTGGGACGAGGTCGCGGTCGACGTCGCGCGTGACTATCCCGACGTCTCGGTGGACCGCGAGCTGGTCGACGCGATGACCGTGCGCATGGTCAGCAAGCCGAAGAGTCTCGACACGATCGTCGCGACGAACCTGCACGCCGACATCCTGAGCGATCTGGCCGCCGTGCTCGCCGGAAGCATCGGCATCGCGCCGACCTCCAACCTCGACCCGTCGCGCCGCTTCCCCTCGATGTTCGAGCCGATCCACGGCTCCGCGTTCGACATCGTCGGCAAAGGCATCGCCAACCCGATCGGCGCCTTCTGGACGGCGGTGATGATGCTCGAGCATCTCGGCGAACGCGAAAACGCGGCTCGGCTGATGCGCGCGATCGAGCAGGTCACCGCATCGCCGGTACGGACTCCCGATCTCGGCGGCAGCGCCCGCACGCAAGACGTCACCCGCGCCGTGTGCGACGCGCTCGCAGCCGTCCACGCCTGACGCCGCTTGTCATTCCGAGCGCCTTTATCGGCCAAAGTTCGCTGCGCGAACTTCGCCGATAAAGGCGCTCGCGATGACGTTACGGCCCGAAGAGCTGCACGCCGCCGTTTGCGGTCGCTGTCGGCGGGACTGGGACGAAGACGCGTCCGGTCGCGGAGTCGGCTGCGACGGAATGCGCGCCGCTGCCGGTCGGGAGGTTGGCGATCCAGGTGTTCGTCGCGGCATCGATGACGCCGAGCACCGGCGTGAACACGGCGCCCGTCTGACCGGTCTGCGAGATCCCGCTCGCGGTCATGTCGCGCGAGGCGGTGTAGTAGTGGTTGAGCTTCGGGTCGTAGGCGACCTCGTCTTCACCGCCGACCTGCGTGATCGTCTTGACGACCGCACCGCTCGTCGCGCTCATGATCAGCGTCATCTGCTGACTTCCTGCCGGCGTATCGCAGCCGACCAGCAAGTTCTCGTTCGGGCCCAGCGCGAGTCCCGTCGGACCGCAGTTCCCTTCCGGGAAGGCCTGCGCGATCGTCGGTGCGCCGGCGAGCGCGGCGGACGCGACGATCGCGTCGAGCTCGCCGTGCGCATTGGCCGGCGTCCCGTCGTTGTTGATGAAGAACTTCTTCGTCCCGGGATCGTACACGCACTGTTCCAGTCCGACCGAGCCCGTGAAGTTCAGCTTCGCGACGACGGTGTTGGTCGTCGTCGAGATCCAGGTCGCGTACGGCGGCGAATCGGCCGGGTTCGCGAACATGATCAGCTTGTCGTCGGGGTCGTAGCAACCTTCGTCGGTGCGGAAGCCTGCGGTCCCGGTGGGAATCGTCGCCGTCACCGAACCCGCGACCGGATCGACCACCTTCACGACGTTCACGTCGCCGACGTAGACGGAGCCGCCGGGGACGAACGCGACGCCGTCGGGGCCCGAGTTGTCGTTCGAGGCCTTCTGGCCGGTGAAGCCGCCGGTGACCTGCCGGACGGCGAACGTGTCGAGGTTGATGATGTCGAGGGAAGCGTTGGTGCGGTCGGCGAGGTAGTAGCGGCGCGCCGCCGCGTCGGCGATTCCGATGTCGTACGTGAATTTGCCGCCTGGGGTCAGGTTCGGCAATGCGACGAGCTGTTGCGTGGAGATGCCTGGGGTAGGGGGACCGACGGTCGGGACGCTCGCGTTGCTGCTGTTGCAAGCCGCGGTACCGGCGGCACAGAGGGCGAGCCCGGCAAAAGAAAGCCAGCGAAAACGCATGTCAGCAAGAGCCTTCTCGGAAGGGGACTTCCGCAGTCGTTCGGTGAGGGCGCAGGTATTTTGCATACCCGGCCGCCACGGGCGTACCCAAAAAGGGGGCGCCTACACGGATCGTGCCCCGCTGTGACGGGCGTCGTCTTGCCGCCCTGCGGCCGAGCGTTCCGATCGAAATATTAACCAAGCGAGATAGGGGACGCTGTTATAGGAGAACTACCTCGCCGGGAGGCTGCGATATATCGAACGATGGGAAGGACTGGCGCCTGCAGATGCTTGACGTGCTCGCGAGCATGCAACCGTTGAACTCCGCGAACTTCCATCTATGAGCTGGCGCGTCGGCATCGACATCGGCGGGACGTTCACCGATCTCGTCGCGCTGGCGGACGACGGGCGGCTCGTGCGGCACAAGGTGTCCTCGACACCTCGGGCGCCGGAGGACGGCCTGCTCACCGCGCTGCGCGCGCTGTTGGCGGAGCTCGCGCCGCATGAGATCGCGCTCGTCGCGCACGCCAGTACGATCGCGACGAACGCGCTGCTCGGGCAAATGCACCTCGAATTGCCGCGCGTCGCGTTCATCACGACCGAGGGCTTCCGCGACGTGCTGGAGATCGGGCGCCAGAACCGCAGCGCGATCTACGACCTCAACGTGACGCGGCCGAAGCCGCTGGCGCGCCGTGAGGACCGCCACGTCGTGCGCGAACGGCGCCTGCACGACGGGACCGTGATCGTGCCGCTCGACGCGGCGGGCGTGCAGCGCGCCGTCGCTGCCGTCGCGCAGAGCGGGATACGCGCGGTCGCGGTGGGGCTGCTGCATGCCGACGTCGACGGCGAGCACGAGCGCGTGATCGGCGCGGCGCTGACGGCTGCGATTCCGGACGTGGAAGTCTCGCTCTCCTCGGAGATCGACCCGCAGTACCGTGAGTACGAGCGGTTTTCGACGACCGTCGTCAACGCGGCGCTGGCGCCGATCGTACGGGCCTACCTCGACCGCGTCGCAAAGGGCATGCGCGAGCTCGGCGTGCAGGCGCCGATCTTCGTGATGCGCTCCGACGGCGGGATGGCGGCGCTCAAGCTCGCCTCCCGCCGGCCGGCGACGCTGATCGAGAGCGGTCCGGCGAGCGGCGTGATCGGTGCGGCGTACCTCGGCCGCGCGCTCGGCATCGCCAACGTGCTCTCGTTCGACATGGGCGGCACGACCGCCAAGGCCGGCACGATCTTCAACGGCGCGCCGGAAGTGAGCGCGTCGTTCGAAGCCGCCGGTTCGACGCACAGCGGGCGGTCGGTGAAGGGCAGCGGCTATCCGGTGCGCTTTCCGTTCGTCGATCTCGCGGAGGTCAGCGCCGGCGGCGGGACGATCGCGTGGGTCGACGCGGCGCGAACGCTGCGCGTCGGACCGATCTCGGCGGGCGCCGATCCGGGGCCGGCCTGCTACGGCACCGGCGATCGTCCGACCGTCACCGACGCCAACGTCGTGCTGCGCCGCTTGAACCCGCGCGCGCTGCTCGACGGCGCGTTCCCGATCGATGCCGCGCGCTCGCGCGACGCCGTCGCATCGGTGGCGGAACCGCTCGGCGGCGACGTCGAGCGGACGGCCGCCGGGATCGTCGCGCTCGTCGACGCCGAGATGGCGAAGGTGCTGCGCATCGTCTCGGTCGAGCGCGGGCACGACCCGCGCGATTTCACCATCCTCGCGTTCGGCGGCGGCGGACCGTTGCACGCCTGCGCGGTCGCGGCCGACATCGGCGTCGGCCGCGTCGTCGTGCCGGCGAATCCGGGCGTGTTCTCCGCTTACGGCTTGCTCGCGGCGGACGTCCGTGCGACGGCGCTGCGCTCGCTCGTCGCGCCGGCCGAGGCGCAGACGTGGGCGCAAGCGCGCAAACTCTTCGACGCGCTGGCGCACGAAGGCGACGCGGCGCTGGCCGATCAAGGCGTCGCGAAAGCGGAACGCAGCTTCGTGCGCGAGCTCGACTTGCGCTACGTCGGCCAATCGACCGAACTCACGGTCAGCGCGCCGCGCACGCTCGAGGAAGCGGTCGAATCGTTCCACCAGCGGCACGAGCACCGGTACGGGTTCGCGGCGCGTCAAGATCCGGTCGAAGTCGTCACGGCGCGGGTCGTTGCGGTCGGTACGACGCCGAAGCCGCGGCTCGTCTCCGTGGTCGCGCCCGCGAACCGCGCGCCCGAATCGCGCGCGCTGCGCGAGCGGCGCGAGGTGTACGACGGGTCTTCCTTCGTCGACACGCCGGTCTACGGTCGTACCGAACTGCGGCCCGGCGATGCGTTCGACGGCCCGGCCGTCATCGAGCAGTACGACGCGACCACATACGTCGGGCCGGGCTGGCATGCGCGCGTCGACGGCTTCGGCAACCTGGTGATGGAGCGATGATGCACACGGCCTTGGATCCGATCACCGCGGAGCTCGTCTCTTCGGCGCTGATCTACGCGAGCGAAGAGATGGGGATCGCCGTGCGCGACGCCGCCTACTCGCCGAACATCAAAGAACGGCTCGACCACTCGTGTGCGCTGTTCGACGCGCGCGCGCGCCTGGTCGCTCAAGCCGAGCACATCCCGGTCCATCTCGGCTCCCTGCCCTGGGGGCTGCGGCGATCGCTCGCGTGGCTCGCCGAGCGTGGGAGAACGCTCGCGAAGGGCGACATGATCGTCGTCAACGATCCCTACCTCTCGGGGACGCACCTCAACGACGTCACCGTCATCCGCGCGATCTTCCACGACGACCGGCTGGTGGGATACGCGGCGAACAAGGCGCATCAGACCGACGTCGGCGGCTCCGTTCCCGGCTCGATGCCGCCCGACGCACGCGACCTCTTCGCCGAGGGCGCCGTCATCACGCCGACGCTCCTGATGCGCGGCGACCGCGTGGTCGACGAGACGGTCGAGCTGCTGATGGCGAACTCGCGCACGCCGGAAGCGCGCGCCGGAGACCTGCGCGCGCAGATCGCCGGCAACGTCGTCGGCGAGCGGCGCTTCTTGGAGCTGGTCGACCGCTACGGAATCGACGTGGTCGACGCCGCGCTGGAAAAGGCGCTCGACGACGGCGAACGCCGGACCCGCGCCGCACTGCGCGCGCTGCCGGACGGCGTCATCACCCACGAAGACGTGATGGAAGACGAGCACGGCATGCCGTCGATCGTCCTGCGCGTGCGGCTGGAGAAGCGCGGCGACGGGATCGTCCTCGATTACGACGGAACCGCGCCGCAGCGCGCGATGCCGCTCAATGCCGTCTACGGCGTGACACTCTCCGGCGCGTACTACGCGCTGCGGGCGGTCACCGACCCGCGCATCCCGATGAACGACGGTTCGTTCCGTCCGATCGAGGTGCGCGTCCCGGAGGGGACGCTGCTCAATCCGCGCCGTCCCGCGCCGGTGAGCGCCGGCAACGTCGAGACGTCGATGCGCAACGCGGATCTCGTACTCGGCGCGCTCGCGAAGCTCGCGCCGGGCCGCGTCCCGGCGCAGAGCGGCGGCTCGATGAACAACGTGATGATCGGCGGGCTCGACGCCGAGGGAAAATCGTGGGCGTTCTACGAGACGAACGGCTGCGGGATGGGCGCGCGTCCCGGCGCCGACGGGATCGACGGTATTCACGCGCACATGACCAACACGCTCAACACGCCTATCGAAGCGATCGAACGCACGATGCCGATGCTGATCACCGCCTACGAGTTCGCCGAGACGAGCGCCGGCGACGGCCGGTACCGCGGCGGCTCGGGCTTGGTGCGCGCGTTCGCGCTGCGCGAAGGGACCGCGACCGCGTCGCTGCTCGCCGAACGGCACGCGGTGCGGCCGCGCGGAACCGAAGGCGGCCGCGATGGGGCGACGGGCGCTCACGTGTACGTCGCGCGCGACGGCAAGACGCGCGATCTCCCCGCGAAGACGAGCGTCGCGATGGTTCCCGGCGATGCGATCATCGTGCGCACCGCAGGCGGCGGCGGTTACGGTGATCCGGCGCTGCGCGACGGCGCGGCGCGAGCGCGCGACGCGGCCGACGGAATCGGGACGGCGGAATGACCGTGGCCCGCGATCCGGCGAGAAGATAGCACCGGGAAGGCGCGGGTCGAAGGTCCCGCGCTTGGGAGACGTTCAGACGTACGTTCGGCGCGCGTGCGACGAGGATGGCGGCATCGCGCGTTCAATGCTGTTCTCACCGCCGGCGGGTGGGTGGAACATCGCTCCTTAGGGAGGTCTAAGATGGCCACGACACAGGTCGAACAAGACAACGTCGCGCGGGTTCGTCGCGGCTTCGACGCGTTCAGCACCGGCGACATGGCTGCACTCACCGATCTCTTCGCCGCAGACGCAGCATGGCACGGCCCGACGACGGGCGTGCTCGAGGGCGACCACATCGGTCGCGACAACATCTTCAAGATGTTCGGACAGCTCGGGACGGAGACGTCGGGCACGTTCCGCGTCTCACCAAGCACGTTCGCCGCATCGGGCGACCGCGTTTTCGCGCAAATCATGGCGACCGGTCAGCGCAACGGGAAGGCGCTCGAATCCGACGAGGTCCTCGTGTTCACGATGACCGACGGAAAAGTCACCAAAATCCGGTTCTACCTCTCCGACTTCCAGGCGAACCTCGACTTCTGGAGTTGAGCCTGCGGCGGGCCGCTCGCGGGTGAGCGGTCCTTCGACAAGCTCAGGATGACCGTGCACGGTACGCGGGAGCAACCTTCGGAGGGTTTGCCGGCGTTGGCGATGCTATCGTGGGCATCGTGCGTAGCGAACAGAAGATGGGTCCGGCCGAGTGGGGGATGTTGCTGGTCCTCTCCGTCGTGTGGGGCGGCGCGTTCTTTTTCTACAAGCTCCTCGACGATGCGGGCCTGCCGCCGTTCACGATCGTGCTCGGGCGCGTGGGCGTCGCGGCGCTCGCGCTCTTGCCGATCGTCGCGTTCACCGGACGCTCGATGCCGCGCTCGCCGCGTATTTGGGGCGCGCTGTTCGTCCTCGGAGCGACGAACAACCTGATCCCGTTCACGCTGATCATCCTGGGCGAAAAGCAGATCGACAGCGGCCTCGCGTCGGTCTTCAACGCGACGACGCCGATCTTCACGGCGCTGATCGCGCAGCTCCTCACCCGCGATGAGAAATTGACGCAGGGCCGGATCGCCGGCATCGTGCTGGGCATCGTCGGCGTCGTGCTGCTGATGGGGCCGAGCGTGCTGCGCGGATTCAACCTCACGAGCGCCGCGCAGCTCGCGTGCGTCGGTGCGGCGATCGTGTACGGTTTCGGCGCGGTCTACGCGCGGCGCTTCGCGGCGCTCGGACTCGATCCGCTGGTGCTCTCGACCGGTCAATTGTGCGCGTCGGCGCTGCTCGCGCTCCCACTCTCCCTTGCGCTCGAACATCCGTGGGGGCCGCTGCACGCGCTCGGCGCGGCGACGTGGCTGGCTTGGCTCGGTTTGGCGCTGCCGAGCACCGCGCTCGCGTTCGTCTTGTACTTCCGCATCCTGGCGACGGCCGGTGCGACCAACGCGGCGTCCGTGACGTTCTTGGTCCCCGTCAGCGCGGTGCTGCTCGGCACGTTCGTCCTGCACGAAAAACTCGCGCCGACGACGATTGCCGGGATGCTCGTGATCTTCTTGGGGCTGGCGGTCCTCGACGGCAGGCTCGTCGCCCTGCTGCGCGGGCGAAGGCGCCTGTTGACGAACTCTTAATTTAATAGTAGATTGGCCGCGTGATGCTTTGGCGACATGTTCGCCGGTGCGCGGGTGCGGCCGGGGTTGTTTTCTTGCTGCTTGTCGGCGCGTGCGGTGTTGCGCACGCCGCAAGCGCGACGACGCTCGCGATCCCGACGGTCGCGACGGCGCCGCCGCTCGATCCGAAGGCGGACGCGGCGGCGTGGAACGCCGCTATCGCGGCGACGCTGCCGTGGGACGTGCAGCATCAGCGGCCCGCATCGCAGCTGACGACGGCGCACCTCGCGACCGACGGTGCGAACGTGTACGTGCGCTTCGACGTGCTGCAGCGTGAAGCGCTGCTTGCACAGCAGCGGACCAACGACGTCGGCGACGGGACCGACGACGAAGTCTGGATCGACCTCTGGCCGAGCGGCAGCAGCGGCTTCTACTATCAGTTCGCCGCCACGTCGAACGGCACGCACTATCAGTATTCCTCCGAGAACACCGCCTACGCGCCGACCTGGACGTCATTTGGGACGTCGTATGCCGGCGGGTTCACCGTCACGATGAAGATCCCGATCGGCATCATGCGCGGCGGCGGCGCGAACGGCTGGAAAGTTCAACTGGTGCGGATCGTCCGGTCGACCGGTGAACGCCAGATATGGAGCCACGGACCGTCGCAGACAAACGGCGATGACGTCACCTACGCCGGCGATTTGCACGGCCTTGCGGTGGCTGTTGCGTCGCGGCCGAAGCCGCGTGTCGCGCTGTACACGCTGGGCGCGCTCGGATCGAATGCTTCGGGTCTGACGACGTCGCGAATGGGCGGCGATTTCTCGCTGCCCGTGACGGCGACGTCGTCGGTGTACGGCACGATTCATCCCGATTTCTCGAACGTCGAGGTCGACCAGCAGTCGATCTCGCCGACGGCGTACCAGCGCTCGTACAGCGAAGTGCGGCCGTTCTTCACCCAAGGCGTGAACTACTACGAGAGCTTCAGCTGCTCGGCATGCCCGAGCATCTCGCAGCTCTACACGCCGTCGATCCCGACCCCGCGCGACGGTTATGCGTTCGAGGGGAAGCAGGGAGCGGTCTCGTTCGCAGCCTTCGACGCGGTCGGCAACGGACGCACCGACGGCGCGGCCGCGATCACTGCGCGCTCGCCGGACAACCATTGGCATCTGACCGCGCAGACCGTCGCGGCGAACGTGCCCGGAATCACGGACCACGTTGACACGACGGGAATCTCCTACAACGATGCCAAGCACGTGAGCGCCTACTTCAACTACGGCACCGACCGGGGAACGAACGCCCTCGACACGAGCCAAGCGCAGCGCTACGACCTCGGCACGTACTTCTACACGAACACGTTCGGCTTCGCCGCGTCGACGCGCAAGGCGGGCCGGTACTATGAGCCCGTCGACGGGTTCGTGCAGCACGCCGACATCGCCGGCTACGCGCTCTACGAAAACAAGATCTGGCTCTTCGACAAAAAGACGGGACTCAACAGCATTCAGCTCAGCACGTTCGTCGACCGCTACCACGACCATACGGGTGCGTTGAACCAGACCGACAACAGCGTGATGCTCGACGTGCTCACCCAGAGCCGGATCGATCTCCAAGGGACGGTCGGCTCCGCCTATCTGCGGCTCGATGACGGCGTCTTCACCCCGATCTCACAGAACGGCCTCGCCGTGACGTGGCACAGCGGGACCGCGAACGACCCGGGCAGCAATGGCTTCCACGGTTCCTCCGCGACGCCGACGACGATCTCGTGGAACACCGGACGGTTCGGACCGGGACGCGTCGATTCGTGGGTGCGCAGTTCGACGATGCGCGCCGGACCGCGCGGCACGCTCTCGCTCGAGGCCGACGACACGCGTGCGTACGAGGACGGCGGCGCGACGAACGTCCAGTGGCTCGAACGCGCGGGATACAACTACGCTACCGGCCCGAACTCGTCGCTCGCGGTCGGGGTGCGGCGCATCGTCGGCACGCCGCCGGTCGTCGACGTCACGCAGGTACCGTCGCTCACCCGCGCGTGGAACCTCTCGTTCGCGTACCACCGCCGCTTGCCGCACGACGAGCTCTACCTCGCGTACGGTGACGCGAGCCAGCTCTCCACGCTGCCGCAATTCATCATCAAGCTCATCCACTATTTCGGCGCCGAAAAGGGTACTTGAGCCCTATGGCCACCGACGCCGGTGGCCGGGAGGCGAATGATGCCCGATAAGACGTTCAAGCTGGTCGAGCTGGTCGGGGTCTCCGACGAGTCGATTCAGCAGGCCGTGCGCAATGCGGTCAAGCGCGCTTCGGTCAGCCTGAAGGGGCTGTCGTGGTTCGAGGTCACACAGGTGCGCGGCCAGATTGCCGACGGCGACGTGAGCCAGTTTCAGGTCACGCTGAAAGTCGGCTTCCGCATCTTGGACGAGATCGTGGAATGACTGCGCCTAGGTGATCGGCAAGCCGATCGAGACGAGAGCCGCATAGCCGCTTCTGGGGTCGCCGGAAAGCACGAGCTCGGTCTTCCCTTTCGTCTGCGTCCTGTAGACGTAGTCCGAATCGTTGGTCCTCAAATTGACGCCGCGCGTTCTGTACGGTGCGACGCTGGTGCTGACGTCGCGGATCGCGTCTTCCGGAAAGAACAGCTGGGTCGTGTTCTTGCCTTCGTCCGTCGACGATGCCGAGTTGTATTTCGAGCGCACCCGCAGATGGATGTGCGTCGTGCGGCCGCCGTACCAGCCGGGGAAGATCGTGGTGAAGGTCACGCTGCCGTTCGAGTCCGTCACCTGATATCCGCGCAGCCAGGTCTGCGAAGCCGTCCCTTCGCCGGGTTCGTCGGAATACACACCCAAGGCGTTGCAATGCCACAGATCGACCTGCACGCCCGGCATTGGGACGCACGCCTTTTTCGTGTCGTACACTCGCACCGTCAGCGCCAAAGGCACGCCCGCCTGCGTCGACGTTCCATTCAAATTCGAGCGGACGTTGCTGCGGTTGAATCCGCTCGCGCTGTCGTCCGTGAAAAACGGGCCGATCTCGCCTTGGGGAGTGACCGCGCACGCGCTCGAAGCGATTCCGGGCGATGCCGGCGCCGCCGCGGCGCCCACGAGCAACCCCGCTGCGCCGCCAAGTAGCCCGAGCGCGGCAGCGCGACTGAAGAGCTGGCCTTCGTCTGGCTTCATGACGTTCTCCAAAACGGCTATGCTCGTTTCTTCTTATGCCCGCTCATTCTACGGAGGGGGTGATCGTGTAGAAGGGCCGGCCCGGGGGGAAAAACGGTAAAGGGGGCAACCGAATGGCCGACTACGAGAAGCTCTGTCGCCTTTGGTGCGCTCCAACGTTCGCGACACTTGTATTCCTCACGGCCGTCCCGGTTGTGACCGCGCAGCCGAGCCCCACTCCGTCCGCGACGACGTCCCGTGCTCCAGCGCCCCTTCCCGTGCCGTCCGGCGCCGCCGCACAGCGGCTCGACGCGTTCGCCCGCGCCTGGGCCGCCGTGACGGCGTACGACGCGACCGTCACGGTGTTCGAGCAAAAGGACACGCAGGTCCAGAACGTCGTCTTCAATTACGCGTTCCGCAAACCGGCGAACGCCACCGTCCACGTCGCCTCGGGATCCAACGCCGGCGTGACGCTCGTGTGGGACGGCGGGACGACCGTGGTCGCGCATCGCGGTTCCGGGCTCGCCGCGCTCTTCAAGCGGACGCTCTCGCTGCACGACCCGCAGGCGACGACGATCCGCGGCTCGTCGATCGATCAACTGAGCTTCGGCGCGATCCTCGCGCACGCGGACGCGGAGGCGGGAACCCTCTCCGAGGTTCCGGGAGACGTGATCGACGGCGTCGCGACGGATGCTGTTCGGTTAAGCTCTTCGACTCCCGCTGCGAATACCGGGCTGACGCGCGAGGTCGTCGAACTCTCCACGGTCACGCACCTGCCGGTGCGCGTGCTCGGCTACGATGGTGAGACGCTGGTGCGCAGGATCGACTTCTCGAACGTCACGCTTTCGAGCTGACGCTTGGAGCTTGTCCGCCCTGCGTACGAGGGACCTCACGCATGCGAAGCGGATTGGCGAACCTTGACGGCGGAGAGCGGCACATGCGTCAAACGGTCGTCCCTGGAGTCTGGTCCTGGTCGCGATGGCAAGCGGATCGCGGCTTGGACTTCAACGGCTTCTTCGTCGAGACGGATGAGGGAAATCTCGTCGTCGATCCGATCGAGCCCGACGAAGGCACGCTGGCCGAATTGCGCGCGCGCGGCGTTGCGTCGATCCTGATCACGAACCGGGATCACGAACGCTCGAGCGCAGCCGTCGCGGCCGCGACCGGCGCGCGAACGATCGCCAGCGCCCTCGACGCGCCGCTGCTCGCGCAGCCGGTCGAGCGCACCGTCGAACCCGATGAGCTGGTGCACGGCTGGACGGTGGTGGGGCTCGACGGGTTCAAGACCGCCGGCGAGATCGCGCTCTACCGCCGCGATCTCCGCGCGGCGATCGTCGGCGACGCGATCTGGGGCACGCCTGCCGGAGCGCTCACGCTGATGCCGGATGCGAAGCTGAGCGATCCCGTTCGCGCGGCGCTCTCCGCGCGCACGCTCCGCGCGCGGTTGGTCGACCACCTGCTGGTCGGCGACGGCGCATGCGTATTCGGCAACGCGCACGCCGCGATCGGGGCGATGCTCGACGCGCGTTCCGACGCGTTCGTCAACCGTGTCAACCTCGACGAGCTGCCGTACCGCCGCGATCCGGCCGATCCGCCGCCGTTCGGCGCCGGCTGGGCCGAGGCCGGCCGGCTGATCGGTGCGGAGAAGCTCGGCTACGCCGTGGGACGCCTCTCGCGCGGCGACGTGTTCTGCCCGCTCCATTGGCACACGCGCGAAGAAGAACTGTTTGTCGTCATCTCCGGGACGCCGGTGCTGCGCACGCCGCGCGGCACGCACGACTTGCGCGCGGGCGACCTCATCGCGTTTCGCACCGGACCCGGCGGTGCGCACCGGCTCGAAAATCACGCCGACGAAGACGCCGTCGTCCTCTTGGTCGCGAACGCCGATCCGGGCGATGTCTGCTACTACCCGGATTCCCGGAAGTTCGTGGTCGAGGCGACGGGGACGCTGGTGCGCGAGGTTCCGCAGCTCGACTACTACGAAGGCGAGACGTGAGCGCCGCCGAGCGTTTCGCTCGCCCCCTCGCGCGGGCCGTCCCGCGGGACGAGAACGCCCTCTTTCGCGGCACTGAAGGCGGCCCAGAGAGGGTGTGCGGACGCCCGCGCGCGTACGGAACAGCCTGATGCTCCCGATCCTTCTGTCCGCGGCCCTCGCGACGGCGCAGCCGACGCCCTGCCCGACCGATATCGTCGTCGCCAACCCTCGGCTCAAGCTCGTGCGCGCAACAGATCGTGCCTACGACAACGACATCGTGACCGTGTCCGTTACGAACAACGGCAGCGTGGCGCAGCGCCCGGACGTGCGCCAACACCTCGATCTGCTCATTGGACCGACGGTGGTCGGTTCGCAGCCCATCCCGCCGCTCGCCTCGCACGACAGCTACGAAGCGGCGTTTCGCTTTCAGGTCAGGCACGAAGCGAAGCGCGATCCGCTCAAGGTGACGCTGCGCTTCGTGATCGATTCCAAGACGGCGCCGGGCGAGAACTGCACCACCACCAACGATCAGGTCACCGCGGTCCTTTGATGCGCGTGCGCCTCGAGCGCCGCGCCGAAGACGAGACGACCGTCACGCTCGTCACCCGCGCGGCGTTCCCCGACGGACCATTGCGATTGCGCTACGCGACGCGAACGGGCGCGCTGCTGCGCGTCGACGGCGTCGCACGCGGCGCGTTCGACGCGAAGCACCCCTCGATCGTGCTGCCGCCGGCGGGAGGCGAGCACGAGATCGCGCTCGAGGTCGAATTGCACGCGCTCCCCGTCGCGGGACTTCCCTCCGGTGACGGGCTGCGCTGGCGCGTGATGCTGCTCCGCGCGCACGAAAACCCGCGCGAGGAACTCGACGTCGAAGCGGCGGTTCCCCAGCCGGCCGCCACGGCGCTCGACGTGCCGCTGGTCGGCCATTCGCACCTCGACGTCGCATGGCTGTGGACGTACGATGCGACGAAGCGCAAAGCGGTGCGCACGTTCGTGACGGCGTTGCGCGAACTCGAGAACGACGAACGGTTCGTGTTCTCTCAGAGCCAGCCGCAGCTCTATGCGTGGGCGTTCGCGGCGGAGCCGGACCTGGCGGCCCGCGTGCGCTCGCACTGCGCGGCCGGTTGGGACGCGAGCGTCGCGACGATGTGGGTCGAACCCGACCTGCACGCACCCAGCGGGGAATCGGTCCTGCGCCAGTTCGCGCACGGCGTCGCGTGGACGCGCGAAACGCTCGGTCTCACGCCGACCGTCGCGTGGCTGCCCGACACGTTCGGTTTTCCGTCGACCTTCCCGTCGCTGGCGGCGCACGCGGGCGTCCCGTATTTCGCCACGACGAAGCTGCAGTGGAACGAGCGGACTCGCTGGCCGTACCCGCGCTTCCGCTGGAGCGGCGACGACGGCGCATCGGTTGTCGCAGCCGTCATCGACGCGTACGGCGGCGACCTGACCCCGCAGCGCATCGCGACGGCGCGCGAGCGCGACGAGCCGCTCGTCGTCGGCTACGGCGACGGCGGCGGCGGCGCGACCGACGAGCAGCTGGCGCGGGTCGGACCCGGCTCGCGCGGCTGGACGCCCCTCGACGCGTGGTTCGCTGACGTTGCGGCCCGGCCGTTGCCGGATTACCGCGGCGAACTGTATCTCGAGACGCATCGAGGCACCTACACGACGCATCACGACGTGAAAGCGCGCAACGCGACGCTCGAGCGGACGCTGGCGCAAGCGGAAGAACTCGCGGCCTGGTGCGTTGCGGTCCGCGCGCCGCAGAGCGTGCGCGCGTCGCTGGCAGAAGATCTGCGCACCGCGTGGCGGATCGTGCTGCGGGCGCAATTCCACGACGTGATCGCCGGCACCGCGATCCGCGCGGTGTACGACGACGTGCATCAGGAGTACGACCGGGCGGAAGCGGTCGCGGCTCGCGTCGCCGCGGCGGCCGCCTCGATCCTGCCGCGCGCCGACCTGCAGCTCATCGGGCCGCCGGCGCTGGCACCGGAGCGCAACGACGGTCTGTGGGAGTTCCGCAATCCGTACGTGCGGGCGCGCGTCCGCGACGACGGCACGATCGTCGAGTTCGGCACCGCGGAGGGACCGAACGTCGCGGCGATCGTGAACGCGCTCGCCGCGTACGTCGATCGTCCCAAGGCGTGGGATGCGTGGAACCTCGATGCGGGATACGAAAATCGTCCGGTCCGCGTGCGGCCGGACGGCGCGTCGCTCGAGGACGGCGCGCTGGCCGTCCGCTTCACGATCGGTCAGCGGTCGCGCGCGACGATGCGCATCGCGCTGCACGACGGTGAGCCGTTCCTGCGGGTCGAGATCGCGGTCGCCTGGCACGAGGATCACGTCGTGCTCCGCGCCGAGCACCGGCTCGCCGTCGACGCGCGCGACGTGCGCTACGGTCAGGCGCA
The DNA here is from genome assembly GCA_028287545.1 of Vulcanimicrobiota bacterium. The sequence continues at coordinate 31,742 of JAQBPL010000203.1, forward strand.
CGGAACGCTGGTGCGAACCGCGTTTCCCGCCACGGAAGCCGAGCGCGCCCGCTTCGAGGTTCCGGCGCAGCGCTGGGCGCACGTCACGAGCGACGAGGCGGGGTTCGCGGTCTTCACGCCCGACCTCTACGGCTGGAACGCGGTCGGCCTGCGCAACGGGGGGATTCGCTTAGGGACGTCGCTGCTGCGCGCACCGCGCTGGCCGGATCCCGCAGCCGACCGCGGCGAAGCGCGTCTCGCGTACGCGTTCGTGCCGACCGCCGGCGCGCCGATCTCGGCGCTGGAGCACGCGTGGGTCGAGTACACCACCGAAGACCGGGTGCATCTGTTCACCTGCGAGGATCCCTCCGTCCTCATCGTCGCCGCCTATCCGTCCGCCGACGGGTCTGCCGTGATCGTGCGCGTGCGCGAGTGCGATGGCGAAGCGCGCGCCGTCGCGCTGCGCTGCGGCGGCCGCATGCGCGAAGCCGCGTGTATCGACGCCGTCGAACGGCCGATCGGCGGCGACGTGCGCATCGCCGAAGAGGAGCTCCTCTTCGACCTTGGCCCGTTCGCGCTGCGCTCGTTTCTGGTACGGTTCTAAAACATGCGCTCCATAAACACGGTGCTTTTCGATCTCGACGATACGCTGCACGACGACACGACGGCGTATCGTTCGGCCGCGCGCTCGGTCTCCGATACGATCGCGCGCGAACGCGGCATCGATGCGCAAACGCTCACCGACGCGTACGATGCGTCGGCGCAGAAGTACTGGGCCGCACTCACGACGGCGCACTTGGGCGTCGCGATCTCCGTCGAGCGCGAGCGGATGTGGTACGAAGGGCTGCTGCAGGTCGGCATCGACGACCGCGCCCTCGCGCACCGCGCCGCCGACGAGTACGTGGCGGCGCGCGCGGGTGCGCTCGAACTGTTCCCGGGGACGATCGAGCTGCTCGAGCGGCTGCGCGAGCGCGGGTGCAAGCTCGGCCTGGTGACGAACGGCTTCGCCGCGACGCATCACGACAAGATCGACCGCCTCGGCTTGCGCGAGCGAATGGACGCGTTCTTTCTTGCCGACGAGGTCGGGATGGTGAAGCCTGACCCCGAGCTCTTCCTGCACGCGTGCCGCGCCCTGGGCTCGACGCCCGAACGCACCGCGATGGTCGGCGACCGCTACGACCGCGACGTCCGCGGCGCCCACGACGTCGGCATGTTCACCGTGCTCATCGACATCCACCGCAAGCCGATCCCGGCCGAAGGCCCACGTCCCGACGCGATCGTCGCAACGATCGCCGACGTGCTCGCCGTGCTGCCGCCGGCGCCCGTCGCGGGCTAGAGGCGGCTGCGGGCGCGGGCTGGGGCGAGGCCGTGGACTTGCATGATGACCTCGGCTTCGGCCTCGTCGTTGAGGCGCCGGATCTCGCCCGGCATCAGGAAGCAGTCGGCCAGAGGCCAGAGGACCGGGGCGAGCAGCGCGAACGCGCCCAACTCGTGGGAGACGGCGACCAGAACGCTCGCGGTGAGGACGCCGAGCATCAGGAGTGCGCGGCCGGTTTGCCCGAGATAGAACCGGTGAGCGCCCAGCGGGCCGGCCAAGAGCGCGAGCGCGACGGCGATGGTAACGCTCTTCCGTTTCGGTACGAGATCGCTCATAAGGCCCTCCCCGCAAGCGCGTCTGCTGACGATCGTTCGGCTGTTTTCCTCTCCTTCAAGGCAACCCCTGGCCATCGGTGTGATGCGCGCCGAGAGGGGCCATCCGAAGCGTCAACGAACGTATGTTCGATGAGCGTAGGCGCCTCGGTTTTGGAACTGTTCCGTTGCGCGCGCGGGTCTGTGCGGAAGCATGTCTGACGGGACCACACACGCCCTCGATAGGATCGTTATCAAGGGCGCGCGCGAACATAACCTCAAAAACGTCGATCTGACGCTGCCGCGCAACAAGCTGATCGTGGTCACCGGCTTGTCGGGTTCCGGCAAGTCCTCGCTCGCTTTCGACACGATCTACGCCGAGGGCCAGCGGCGCTACGTCGAGTCGCTCTCGTCCTACGCCCGGCAGTTCCTCGGGCAGATGGAGAAGCCCGACGTCGACTACATCGAGGGCCTTTCGCCGGCGATCTCGATCGACCAGAAGTCCACCTCACGCAACCCGCGTTCGACGGTCGGCACGGTCACCGAGATCTACGACTACCTGCGTCTGCTCTACGCACGCATCGGCGTCCCGCACTGCCCGAGCTGCGGACGCGTCGTGACACGCCAGAGCCCGCAGCAGATCGTCGACCGGCTCATGGACCTGCCGGAGGGCACGCGCTTCCACGTGCTCGCCCCGGTCGTGCGCGGCCGGAAGGGCGAGTACGACTCGTTGCTCGCGGACCTGGCGCGCCAGGGCTTCGCGAGGGCGCGCGTCGACGGCACGGTGGTCGAGCTCGCCGATCGCGACGAGCTGGCGCTCGCTCGCTACGAGCAGCACTCGATCGAGGTGGTCGTCGACCGCCTGGTCCGCCGTGACGGGATCGAGCGGCGCCTCACGGACTCCATCGAGACGGCGCTTCGTCTCGCCGAGGGCGTCGCGATGATCCAGACGCTCGAGGACGACGAGATCGTCACCTTCTCCCAGCACCTGGCCTGCACCTTCGACGGGCTCTCGTTCGACGAGCTCGAGCCGCGCAGCTTCTCGTTCAACTCGCCCTATGGGGCGTGCCCGGCCTGTGTCGGGCTGGGGACGCGCTACGAGGTCGACCCGGAGCTCATCGTGCCGAACGGCGAGCTCTCGCTCTCCCACGGTGCGCTCGCGCCCTGGGCCGGCGCGCGCACGGAGTACTTCTCGAGGATCGTGGGCGCGGTCGCGGAGGCGGTCGGCTTCTCCACGACGACGCCGTGGAACAAGCTCACCAAGGCCCAGCGCAAGGTGATGCTGTACGGCGCGGGGGACCGGCGGGTGCACGTGCGCTACCGCAACCGCTACGGCACGACGCGCAGCTACGACACGACCTTCGAGGGCGTGGTCCCCTGGCTGCAGCGCCGCCACTCGGAGGCCGACTCGGACTTCCAGCGCGAGCAGGTCGAGGGCTACATGCGTGAGGTGCCCTGCGCCGAATGTGGCGGCGCGAGGCTGAAGCCCGAGTCGCTCGCCGTGACCGTCGACGGCAGGAACATCGCGCAGCTCTCCGCCGAGCCGATCGGCCGTGCGACCGAGCTGCTCGCGTCGCTCGAGCTCTCCGAGCGCGACGCGTTCATCGCCGAGCGGATCTTGAAGGAGATCCGCTCCAGGCTCCAGTTCCTCGTCGACGTCGGTCTCGACTACCTGGCGCTCGACCGCTCCGCGGCGACGCTCGCCGGCGGGGAAGCCCAGCGCATCCGGCTCGCCAGCCAGATCGGGAGCGGCCTCGTCGGGGTGCTCTACGTGCTCGACGAGCCCTCGATCGGCCTGCACCAGCGGGACAACCGCAAGCTCATCGAGACCCTCATCCGGCTGCGGGACATCGGCAACACCGTGATCGTCGTCGAGCACGACGAGGAGACGATCAAGATCGCCGACC
>JAQBPL010000204.1 GCA_028287545.1 Vulcanimicrobiota bacterium
CCTTGAGGTTGTGGACCTCCGGGAAGAAGTAGTCTTTCCAGCTCGCCGGCTTGTTCTTGATCGTCCCGGCGCGGTACATGAGGTCGGCGAACTTCATCGACTGCTGCGGGGCGGTGGAGTAGACGAAATTCGGGTCGCTCATGATCTTCGTCAGCTCGTCGACGGTAAGTTTCTCCTTCGAGTCCTTGAGGTAGATTTCCGCAGCGAGGCGCCGGTTGTTCTTGATGATGTCCTCGGCCTGTCCCATCGCGGCGATGAAAACAGCGATAAGCTTCGGATTCGCGTCGTGGAACTTGGTGGTGGCGAAGGAGACACCGTTCGAAGCCGGCCCGTCGGTCACGTCGATCGAGTTGAGCACCATGTGCACGCCGGGGATCTTCAGTTCTTGGTATTGGTACGGCGGGAGGGAGAAGTGCCCGTTGACGTCCTTCCCCGTTTCGAGCGCCAGCAGTGCATCGGGGTGTCCGAGAGCGACGGTATACGCGTCGAGCTTGTGCGCGTCGGCGTCGCCCCACAGCTTCGAGGCCGCCATCTGCATGACGATCGCCTGCGTCGAGACGCGCACGGTCGGTACCGCGATCTTGTCGGCGGCGCTGAAGTCCTTGATCGTCTTGACGTTCGGGTCGCGTGAGAGCAAGAACATCGGCAACGCGCCGTTGCCCGCGACGCCGCGCACCTCGAGCGGCGTGCCCTTCGTCGCGGACCACGCCGTCAGCATGTTCGTCGCTCCGCTCGTCACGATGTCGGCGTTCCCTGAGATCAGCGCGTCGACCGCGGCACCGCCGCTGTTGAAGACCATGAAGTTCACCTTCAGGTCGCCGAGACCGCGCTTCTTCGCTTCTTTTTCGAGCAAGTGTTCCTGCTCGAGGATCATGATCGGCAGGTAGACGAGACCCGGCTGCCGCGCGACGCGAATCTCGGTGACTTCGGCGTATGCCGGTGCGGTGACGACAAAGGTCAGGACGAGCGCGACGATGATGCGGATGAGCGTGCGCACAAGATATCTCCTCATGACGTGGCCATGCCCCAGCGGCGAATGGTGCGGGTCTCGATGGTCCGAAAGATGACGTTCTCGACGAGCAGTCCGATGATGATGACGGTGAACAACGCGGCGAAGACGTTCGGGATGTCCAGAATGTTCTTGTTGGTGACGATGAACCAGCCGAGTCCACCGCTCCCGGATTGCACCCCGAAGACCAGCTCCGCGGCGATCAGCGTGCGCCAGGCGAACGCCCAGCCGATCTTGAGTCCGGTCAGGATGCTCGGAAAGGCCGCCGGTATGAGGATCAGCGCGACGTAGCGCAGCCCGCGCAGGCCGTAGTTCTTGCCGACCATGCGCATCGTGGGCGACACCGAGACGAAGCCGGAGTGCGTGTTGAGCGCGACCGGCCACAGCACAGAATGGATCAGAACGAACGAAAGGCTCAGCGGCGTGAGGCCGAACCAGATGAGCGCCAGCGGGAGGAGCGCGATCGCCGGCAGCGGGTTGAACATCGCCGTCAGCGTTTCGAGCAGATCCGAGCCGATGCGCGTAGTCGTGGCGAGCGCGGTGAGCGCCGCGGCGATGACGACGCCGGCGCCGTAACCCACGAGCAGCACCTTGATCGAAAGCCACACTCTTAGCGGCAGCTCGCCGCTGATCATCGCGGCCGCGAACGCCCGGACCGTGGCGCTGAACGTCGGGACGAGCAACTGGTTGTTGACCCACCGCGCGTAGAGTTCCCAGATCAGCGCGAGGACGAGCAGGATCGCGAGTTTGCGCAGCGCCCCGTTGTTCCCGATCGTCTCCCACGTCGTGAGCCGCTTCGATGCGATCGCGAACTTGCTCGCGTCGACCGTCGTCGCGAGACGCTCGGGCCGTGGTTCGACGCTCTGCGGCGGCTCAGTTGTTCGCAAGCTGCGCCTCCACGGGTTCGGCGAACAGGATCTCGTGGATGCGTTCTTCGAGCAGCCGCGCGGCGTCAGGCTCCGCGCCGGTCCGCGGTACGCTGCAGAGCTCGGCCTTCACCTGTCCTGGGTGCGGCGAGAGCAGTAGGATGCGGCTGCCGACCTTGATCGCCTCGGCGATCGAATGCGTCACGAAGATCATCGTGAAGCCAATCTCGTCCCAAAGGTCGAGCAGCTCGTCCTGCATCTTGCGCCGCGTCAGCGCGTCGAGCGCCGCGAACGGCTCGTCCATCAGCAGGATATCCGGTTCCATCGCCATGGCGCGCGCGATGGCGACGCGCTGCTTCATCCCGCCCGAGAGCGTGTGCGGGTACTGATCCGCATATTCCGTAAGGTTGACCTTGTCGATGTATTCGCGCGCCCGTTCCGCAGCCTGCGCCGCGGGCAGCTTCCCGCTCACCAGCATCGGGAACGTGACGTTCTCGCGAACGGTCTTCCAGGGCAAGAGCTGGTCGAATTCCTGAAAGACCATCATGCGATCGGGACCCGGCCGGCTGACCACCTCGCCTTTGAGGCGGATCGTGCCTTCGACCGGCGTCAGGTAGCCGCCGACGGCTTTGAGCAGCGTCGACTTGCCGCAGCCGGAGGGACCCAGAACCACGAACCGCTCCGAGGGGAACACCTCGAAGCCGACGCGGTATGTCGCGGTCACCAAGTGATCGCGCGTCTTGTACTGCAGCGTGACGCCATCGACGTCGAGCAGCGGCGTCAATCCGAGCCGGTTGAAAGTTCCGTGAGGGCCAGCATCTCACGGAATCTTTGCCCGCCTACACGTTTCCCCTCCGCAGCGCGGTCAGCGTCGTGCGGGGGGTGATGCGCTCGGGGTCGGTCCGCAGCTCGAGAACGGCGGGGCGTCCGCAGGCGAGCGCCGTCTCGAAGGCGGCTGCGAACTCGGCGGTGCGCTCCACGATCGCGCCGTGCGCCCCGAACGCGCGAGCGTAGGCGGCGAAATCGGGGTTCACCAGGTCCGTCGCGATGACGCGGCCGGGATAGTGCCGCTCCTGGTGCATGCGGATCGTCCCGTACATTCCGTTGTTGATCACCACCACGACGACGGCGGCGCCGTACTGAACGGCTGTAGCGAGCTCGTGGCCGCTCATCGTGAAGCAGCCGTCGCCGGCGAACGCGACGACCACGCGATCCGGGAAGCGCAGCTTCGCGGCGATGGCCGCCGGGACGCCGTACCCCATCGCGCCGCTGGTCGGGCCGAGCTGCGTCCCGAACCCCTTGTAGACGAAGAAGCGGTGCAGCCAGGTCGTGTAGTTGCCGGCCCCGTTGCAGACGATCGCATCGTCGGGTAAGCGCTGCGACAGATAGCCCACGACCTGCGCCAGGTCGAGCTTACCGCCGTCGCCGCTCGGCTCGAGGTTGAGCTCGTAGTCGCGGCGAGCGTCGGCGGTCCAGCCGGTCCAGGCCGGTGCTTCGATCGGCGCGACCGCATCGAGCGCGCGGGCGAACTCTGCCGGGCCGGCGTTGATCGGGAGGTCCGCCTCGAACACCCGGCCGAGCTCGTCCGGATCGGCGTGAACGTGGATGAGCCGCTGCTTGGGGCGGGGCGCTTCGATCAACGTGTAGCCGCCGGTCGGAACTTCGCTCAACCGGCCCCCGACGGCGATGATGAGATCGGCGCTGCGCACGCGCGCCGCGAGGGCCGGATTCGGGCCCAGCCCGAGGTCGCCGGCGTAGTGCGGATCGCGATTGTCAAAGAGCCCCTGGCGGCGGAACGAACACGCGACCGGCAGCGCGTTGCGGTGGGCGAAGCGCGCCATCGCGCCGCACGCGTCGGCGTCCCAGCCGCTGCCGCCGAGGATCACGAGCGGCCGTTGAGCCGCGGCGAGCAGCGCGCGCATGCGCGCGATGTCCGCGTCGCCGGGATGCGGTGCGATGCGAACCGCAGGCGCCAGATCCGGGGCTAGGGACTTTTCGCTCAGGACGTCTTCGGGCAACGCGAGGACCACTGGTCCGGGCCGCCCGGACATGGCGACGTGGAAACCGCGCGTTACGAACTCGGGGATGCGCGCCGGATCGTCGATCTCGGCGGCCCATTTCGCGAGCCCGCCGAAGACGCGCGGGTAGTCGATCTCCTGAAACGCTTCGCGGCCCTGCATCCCGCGCGCGACCTGACCCACGAACAGGAGCATCGGTGTCGAGTCCTGGCGCGCCGTGTGGACGCCGATGCTCGCATGCGTTGCTCCGGGCGCGCGGGTGACGAAGCAGATCCCCGGCCGTCCGGTCAGCTTTCCGTAGGCCTCGGCCATGTTGGCGGCGGCAGCCTCATGCCGGCATGCGATGACGCGAATGCCGCGCGCGTCGTGGAGCGCGTCGAGCACGGCGATGTAGCTCTCACCCGGCACGCAAAAGACGGTATCGACGCCGTTCTTCACGAGCACGTCGACCAGGAGTGTTCCGCCCGTACGCATCGGCGGGAGCATAGCGAGCAGGTTGGCTGCTGTCAAGGGCGGGTACGAAAACGACGAGCGTTGGTGCGCGAGGAGGTCGGTCGATGACGATCAGCATGCCCGTGTGGCGGAAGCGAGAAGCACCGCAGAAACGGGTGCGCGCGCTGATCCTCGGCGGCGGCGGCGCGCGCGGCGCGTACGAGGCCGGCGTCGTTGCTGCGCTGACCGAACGCGAAACGTTCGACATCGTGTGCGGCACGTCGATCGGCGCGATAAACGGCATGTTCGTCGCGCAGGGCATCCCGGACCGTCTGATCGATATTTGGCGCACGATTTCGACCCGCGGCATCACGCAGCTCAAACCGGAACTCGCCGTGCTCGTGCTGCTGTGGCAGGCGGCGCACGGTTTCATGCAATCGCCCTTCACGCAGAAGGGCGGCCACGCGATGTCGATGCTGCGCGCACTGCCGCAGTTGACGGCCACCGGCAAGCTCCCGCAGCTGCTCGGCCTCTTCGAAAGCGGCAGCGTGCGCAGCGTGATCGGTGAGATCGCGAACCTCGAGGCAGTGCGGCACACGTTCATCGTGGGCGTGACGAATCTCAGTGTCGGACGAGGCGACGCGTTCGCCTACTTTCCGCCGGAAGCCGGCGCCGCGCAAGCCGCATTCCACGCGCTCGAGACGGCCGAGCCGATCACCGCGGCGAACTACGTCGAGGCGATCTGCGCGTCCGCGGCGCTGCCGCCGGTGTACGAACCGGTGACCATCGTCTGCGCGGACGGCACGTCGCGCACGTTCGCCGACGGCGGTTTCACCAACAACGCGCCGATCCGCCAGGCGATCGATGCGGGAGCGACCGAGGTAACCGCCATCATCGTTGCGCCGCCGCGCACGAACGGCGATCAGCGTCGGGTCGCCTCGATGCTGGAGGTCGCCTCGATCATGCTGGACGCGAACTGCGAACGGATGCTCGAACTCGATCTCAAACTCGCGCGGCGCATCAACGCCGACGTGCTGGCAGGGACCGCTCCCGGCAAGCGGCACGTCACCTTCCGCGTCATCAGCCCGGCCGGCCCGCTGCAGCTTCCGACGCTCGGCTTCGATGATCAAGATGAAGTGAACCGGCTCTTCGAACTCGGCTACGCCGACGGGCACACGGTGGCCGCGGCATAAGCCGCCCTCGCTGGGTACGACTGCCTCGTGCAGATCGGCTGGCCCAAAGAGATCGTGATCGTCCGGCACGCGGAGAGCGCCGGGAACGTCGCGCGCGCACTCGCGTTGCAGTCCGGAGCGGCGGTCATCGAGGTCGGGCACGGGCGCGACGCCGACGTGCCGCTCTCATCGCTCGGCGAACGGCAGGCGGCGGCGCTCGGGCGCTGGGCAGCGCGGAATATGGAGCGCCTCGACGCGGTCGTGTCCTCGCCGTACGAGCGCGCGCGGGAAACCGCGCACCTCGCCCTCGCCGCCGCGGGGTGGGATGACGTGGCGGTGTTCGTCGACGAGCGTTTGCGCGAAAAGGAGTTCGGTGCGCTCGATCGGCTGACGCGGCGCGGGATCGTCGAACGCCACCCGGAGCAGGACGAACTGCGCCGCACACTCGGGAAGTTTTACTATCGTCCGCCGGGCGGTGAGAGCTGGACCGACGTGATCCTGCGCGTGCGCTCGTATGTCGAGTCGATGCTGCGCGACCATGCGGGCGCGCGGATCGCGATCGTCACGCATCAAGTCGTCGTGCTGTGCCTGCGCTACGCGCTGGAAGGGATGACGGAAGCGCAGCTGCTCGCCGTCGATAGCGCCGGTGACCTCGCGAACTGCGGCGTGACCGTCTACCGAACCGCCGGCGATCCGCCGTATCCGGTGCTGGAAGGCTACAACCTCGTCGCGCCGCTGGAAGAAGCCGGCGAACCGGTGACGACCACTCCGGACGTGCCGCTTGCTGCCGGCTGAGCGGATCGATCGCGCGCTGCTGCGCCGCTGGCCGATGCCCGTCCCGGAGGCGGGATCGAAAGAGGAGCGCGGTGAGGTGTTCGTCGTCGCCGGCGCGGCGCAGACGCCGGGCGCGGCGATCCTCGCGGCGACGTCGGCGCTGCGCGCAGGTGCGGGGAAGCTCAAGGTCGCGACTGCCGCGAGCGTCGCGGCGCACGTCGCCGCGGCGGTTCCCGAATCGCTGGTCGTCGCGCTCGACGATTTGCCGTCGGGCGGATTCGCGATCGAAAATGCGCCTACGATCGTCGGACATGCGAACGGCGCGGATGCGCTGGTGCTCGGTCCGGGACTCATCGACGAGGCGGCATCGGGATCGCTCGCCTGCGCGGTGCTCGCGCAGCTCACGACGCCCGTCCTGCTCGACGCGGCGGCGCTCGCCGGCTGCGCTACCGATCCCGACGTGCTCCACCGGCTCGGCGGCCGCGCTGTGCTGACGCCGCATGCGGGCGAGATGGCGAGGATGATGGGCACGGAGCGCAATGCGGTGGAAGAAGACCCCGCCCGATTCGCGCGCGACGCCGCGCGTCGACTGCGCGCCATGGTGGTGATGAAAGGGGCGACGACGTACGTCGCGCAGCCGGACGGCGCGCTGTTCTGCAACATCGAGGGGGACGTCGGGCTCGCGACGTCCGGTTCGGGCGACACGCTCGCCGGGATCATCGGCGGACTGCTGGCGCGCGGGCTGCCGCCGCTCGGTGCCGCGGTGTGGGGTGTGTACTTGCACGCGCAGGCCGGCAGGGCGCTCTCGCAGCGCATAGGCCTGGGCTTTCTGGCGCGAGAGATCCCGGACGAGATTCCGGGCCTCATGCGGTGGGCGGAGTGACCGGCCCGGAACAGTGGTTCAGAAGGCTTGAGCGGCTAGCGTGAGATTCAGGCGATACCCTTCCGATCCGCGGGCTATGTCGATCAGGACGCCGCGGTAGCGGATCTCGATACCGGAATCCGCGTGCCACTGAAACGCCGGCGGCGCAAGCGGTTGATGGCCTCCGCGAATACGATTCGCGCCCGTCTCCGTAAAGAGCACGAATTTCAGAGGCTGGGTCGCGGCATCTCTGATGCGATACTCCGCCTGAAACAGCGATCCGTCTGTGCCGCAGAACGGTTCGGGAAACGCGCGAAGAGTTGCGATACACAACAAGCGGCTCTCGGGTAAGACACCGCCGGTTCGGCCGACGACCGCATGCAGCGCGAGCGTCGACGTGCGGACGGGAATGTAGTGCGCGACGTCCGCAACGTAGACCTGAAAGTCGCTGGTCGCGCCGAGGCCGCCGACTGCGTCGTCTATCGTGGCGCGGTATTGGGTGCGGCAATACGGCGGGTACCACCCGCCGGTCGGGCCGCGGTCGCACGCGTGCGATACCCCTATTTCTGCGAGCGTGCTTCTCGCTGGACCCAGACTGCTCGGACGGACGAAGGGAGAGACGATCCCGCTCGGAGGATTGCTCGTGGAGCGCTCTTCGCGCAAACCGGCCTCGAACTGATTGCCGTTTCTCTCGCGCAGGAGGTATTGCGTTTCGACGCCGACTGTCCAACTGTCGATCGTCACGCCGCTCGGAGGGGAGAGGCGAAAGTCATTTTGCTCGCCGAGGACGCTCACGATCAGGTCGGATTCTCGTCCCGCCGCCGGATCGACGTGAACGGGCGACATGACCGTCGCGAAGTAGTGATGCGCCCAGCGGTTCTGCGACGTCACGAACGCGGCGTTTGCTCCGCGCCGGCCGAGCGGCGGCGAGGTCACCGCGAGCCCAGCTCCCCTGGTGGAATCGGTGAGCGGCGCCTCTTCGTAGAACGGCTGTGCGGTGAGCTCGAACCACGGGTACATGACGATCCAGTGGAGCGTCATCGTGTTCGCGCTGCCGCCGGGTGCGACGGCGAGACGAACGCGGTATCCGCCGAGTTTTACGAGGTTGGCGTAGTCCTTGTCGACCGCGGCTTGGTCGAGCTTCGCGCCCGGCTCGAGCGAGAGATAGCGCCGGACGGCGTCCGGCTTCACTTGACCGTACGTCTCGATCGTGACCGCGTGCACGGTCGCGCCAGGCGAGATCGCGATCCGCGGAGCCGCATGGGCGTCGTGTTGAACGTCTCCTGCCGATGCGATCGAGGGCAGCAAGAGAAAGAGGGCGGTGACGGCCAACATCGTCAACCAAACCTCGGTCGATCGATTGTGCCGCACGAGCCGCCCCTAGTGCCGCGGTTGTCGGCGGCCGATCGCTAGTGCAGAACCGGCTGCCGCGTCAGGGACTCGTATTCATCGTCCGTGAGCGCAACAGCGGCCGCAGCGATGTTTTCCTCGAGGTGCGGTATCGAGGTCGTTCCCGGAATGGGAACCATGGTCCGTGAGCGACGCAGGAGCCAAGCCAAAGCAATCTGGTGAACCGTCGCGGCGTGTGCGCGTGCCACGCGCTGAATGGCATCGCCGGCATCTGAGGACCGAATCACCGGATTCCAGGGGAAGAAGACGAGGCCTTCGCGTTCGCAGTTGTCGACGATGTGATCGGATTCGCGATGATCGGCGATGCTGTAGCGGTTTTGCACGGAGACGATGGGAACGATGGCGCGAGCGCGCTGCACGTGTTCCCAGGTCACGTTCGAGAGGCCGATGTGGCGGATTTTGCCCGCTTGGCGCAAAGCGGCGAGCGTCTCGATCGATTCTTCGAACGACGTCGCGGGATCGGGCGCGTGCAGCTGATAGAGATCGATGCGTTCGAGTCGCAGACGCTTCAAGCTGCCGTCGACTGCTTCGCGCAAATGCGCGGGGCTGGCGTCATGCCCCCAGACGCCCGGTCCGGGCCGAAACCATCCGCCTTTGGTTGCGACGACCAGGCCCTTCGGATACGGATACAGCGCCTCGGCGATCAATTCTTCAGAAACGCCTGGACCGTACGAATCGGCCGTGTCGATCACGTTCACGTCCAACTCCACAGCCCGGCGAAGCACGGCGATCGCGCCCGCATGGTCCGTGGGAGGTCCCCAGATTCCGTCGCCCGTGATTCGCATGGCGCCATACCCCATACGATTGACGCGCAGGTCGCCGCCAATCGTTACGGTTCCCGCTGCCGCGGCAGTAAGCTTCATATTCTTCTCCATCTTCAAACTCCAATATCTCTTCGCGACGACCCGCTCGGTGCGACCGAGCTCGGGAGCGAATGTTTTCGCAGAGCGGCCTGCGTGTGAACTGCGTTCAAGCCGAACGAAAAATACGACTACGGCGCCGATCCGATAGAAATGCGAGCGACGTCCTGCTTGCCTGAGGTGTTGCTCGGACCTCGCTGCGCCGCGGCTCCTCATCGTTCGTTCAGGGGGCTGGGGGCGCATCTTGGGGGCCCTTTTGCGCGTTTCGCGCACGGGGCCGCGACCAGAGCGGGCGAGCGTGGTAGCTTCGCACCATGGCACGTCCAATCATGGTCGCCGTCGGCGGCGATTCGGGAACCGGCAAAGCGACACTGTGCGCAGGGCTTTGCGCGATCTTTGGTGACGAGCGCTGCACCGAAGTGCGCCTCGACGGCTATCTCGGGCTGAACCGCGCGCAGCGAAACGCCGTCGGAATTACCGCGCTCGATCCGCGAGCGCACAATTTCGCGGCGATGGACGAAGATCTCTCGCAGCTGGCCCGCGGCGGCGCGATCACGAAGCCCGTGTACAACCATCTGCTGGGCGCGATCTCCTCGACGGAGACGGTCGAGCCGCGCGACATCGTGCTGGTGCAAGGCCTCTTCCCGCTCTACACGCGCGTGCTGCGATCGCTCTTCGACGTCGCGGTGTGGCTCGAGCCGCAGCCCGAATTAAAGGAGGAGTGGACGATCCAGCGCGACACGACCGAGCGCGGATACCGCGAAGAGCAAGTGCGCGCAGAGATGGAACGCCGGCGCGCCGACTACGAGCGCTACATCGCCCCGCAGTCGGAATTCGCCGACATCCACGCTTCGTTCACCGAGCGCGGGGTCACGTTCAACAAGAGCGGCCGGCTGCCGCCCCTCGATTATTCGGAGTTCGCCAGCGCCTCGACTCGCATGCGCCTGATCGATGACGGCCCGGGCCCGTATCCGCGCTCGGTGATCGAGGTCGACGATACGATCGACGACGCGACGGCCCGCGCGATCGAAGACGCGATCTGGAACCGCATCGGCGCCCGCCACGCCGCGTCGCGCCCGCACGATCTCGGCGCCTACGCGGGAACCTACGGCGAGGGCCGTTCGCAAACCCTCGCCATCGCGCAAATGCTCGTCGCACGCCGCATCGGCCTCATCGCGGACCAGCTTAGCGGCGCCGTCGCCGCGTAATCTAAATCTCGGTCACCCTGAGCTTGTCGAAGGGCCCTCGTCACCAATCGTGCCTCACGTTCAACGTTGATCGCGAGGCACGACGCGTGACCAGGGCCCTTCGACAAGCTCAGGGTGACAGAGGTTCGATTAGGGTGACAGCGGCGATTACGTCGATTGCGCGAGTCGCGCGACCCAACGGTAGAGTCCAGCGACGATCGCGATGAACGCGAGGCCGCCCAGCCAC
>JAQBPL010000213.1 GCA_028287545.1 Vulcanimicrobiota bacterium
GCGGCGTCGCCTGCGGGATGCGGAACACGAGGAAGCGCAGCACGAGGAAGATCGGCGCGCCCTTGTTGACGATGTAGTCGGCCGCGAGCACGAAGATGTTCGCGAACCAAAACAAAAAGAACGCCGCGAGCGCGAATGCGAATGGTCCTGCCAGCTCCCGCAGCAGGTACGCGTCCATGATCGGCATGCCGACCTTCGGCGGTGCGGCACGGGCATACACCGGTGTGCGCACCCCGGGGAACGCGGCCATACCCTTCCCCTTTATCGGATGCCGGCGACTACGCGGTCGACGTAGGCGCGCGTCTCCGCGTACGGCGGGATCCCATGCGCCGCGTCGACGGCTCCAGGACCGGCGTTGTAGGCGGCGACCGCGAGGCGAATGTTTCCTTTATAGCGGTGCAGCAGGTCGTGCAGGTACCGCGTCCCGCCTTCGACGTTCTGATACGGGTCGAATGCGTTGGCCACCCGGTACATCGCGGCCGTGCCGGGCATGAGCTGCATGAGTCCCTGCGCGCCGACCCGCGAGACGGCGTTCGGATCGCCGTGCGACTCGGCGTCGATCACGGAGAAGATCAGCTTCGCGTCGACGGCGTTGGCCGACGAGGCGCCGCGCACGAGGGCGTTCAGCCGATCCGAGGGCATCGAGTGGGAGCCGCCGGGCAGCATGCCGCCGCCGCTGCATCCTGAAAGGAAGGCGAAAGCTAGGGCCGCCGAGGTCAACAGAACGCGCGCGGTCACGGTACGCCTCCGTTCGCCGCCTCGGACACCCGGCCTTGTGACGGGACGCAGATGGTACACAGCTCTCATCATTGCCCACTTTCTGGTTGCCGTGCGGCAACGGGTGGGATATAGTGGGTTCAAGTGGACCAAAGTGGAGCGTAGTGGGGGATCGTAATGGTTGATCGCCCGCTTTTCACCGGCTCGGTGGATCACAGCCTTGACGACAAGGGCCGTCTCGTCGTGCCCGCACGCTTCCGCGAGCGCCTCGGCGCGGGATTCTTTCTTACCATCTCCGACCCGGATCCGTGCCTGGCGCTCTACCCGGCGCCGACCTGGGCCGAGGTTTGCGCCCGCCTCGAGGCTGCACCGGTCAAGGACGCGCGCTATCGGTCGTTCGTCCGCCACCTCTTCGCGCATACGGAAGAGCTCAGCTGCGACTCCCAAGGGCGCCTGGTGATTCCGGCGGCCCTGCGCGCCTGGGCCGGCATCGAAAAGGACGTCGTCTCGATCGGCTCGCTGAACCGGGTCGAGATCTGGGCCCACGACGGCTACCACCGCCACCTCGCCGAACGAGGCGACCTTCCCGACTATGCCTCGGAGCTGGGGCTGTTTTGACCCATGCACCACATAGCCGTTCTGGCACGGGAGGCCGTAGAAGCTCTAGCACTGCGGCCCGAGGGGACGTATGTCGATGCGACGTTCGGGGCGGGCGGGCACTCGGCGTTGATCCTGGACGTTTTGGGGGAAGCGGGCCGGCTGGTGGCGTTCGATGTGGACCCCTCGGCGGGCACTCGCGCTCCGGCCGACCCGCGCTTCACGCTGGTGCACGCGAACTTTCGCGAGCTGGGCGAGCGGCTCGGGGCGCTGGGGATCGAGCGCGTCGACGGCGTGCTCTTCGACTTGGGCGTGAGCTCGATGCAGCTCGATGAGGGCGAGCGCGGCTTTTCGTTCCGTTCGCCGGCGCCGCTCGACATGCGGATGGATTCTTCGCGCGGTCTCACCGCCGCCGAATGGCTCGACGCGCACGACGAACGCGAGATCGCGGACGCCATCTACGAGTTCGGCGAAGAGCGCGCGTCGCGCCGTATCGCGCGCGCGATCGTTGCGCTGCGCGACGCCGGCACACCGGTTCGCGACACCGTCGACTTGGCCGGCGTCGTCGCGCGCGCGGTGCGCAGCCATGGCAAGATCCATCCGGCAACCAGAACTTTTCAAGCGCTGCGGATCGTCGTCAACGACGAGCTCGGCGCCTTGCGCGACGGACTCTCCGCCGCGCTCGATCGTACCGTACCCGGCGGGCGGGTCGCCGCGATCAGTTTTCACTCGCTCGAGGACCGCATCGTGAAGCATACCTTCCGCGAAGACCCGCGCGCGCACGCCGTGACGCGCAAGCCGATCGTCGCCCAAGCCGACGAGCTGGCATCGAACCCTCGCTCGCGCAGCGCGAAGCTCCGCGTCGCGGAACGCGTCGAGGTGGAATCGTGATCGCGCAGCCGCGCTTCGCGGAGCCGCCGCGTCACGTCGAACGGGTTCGCGCCGCGACCGTTCGCCGCGTGCGCCGCACGCGCAGGCGCATCCATCGTCCCGTCTTTGCGGTGATCAGCTTGGCCGTGCTGCTGCTCGTGATGGCGCTCGGGTACGTGACCGGCACGTCGAACATCACCTCGCTCAACTACGCGGTCTCGCGCAGCGCGCACGAACGAGCGACGCTCATCGAGGAGACGCAGCGGCTCGAGGATCGCATCGCGCGGCTGAAGTCGCCCGAGCGGCTGGCTGGTCTCGCGACGCAGCTGAAGATGTCGGATCCACACGTCTACGCGGTCGTCTCGGTCCCCGCTCCGAAGGCGCAGACCAAACCGCAAGGGATCGCGTTCTTCGGCTGGATCGCTCATCTCGATCCGTGACATGACGGGGGCCCGCTGAGATGGCGACGCGAGCCTTCGCTCGCGTCGCACCGATGCGCGCGAAGCTGTCGCTGGTTTTCGTCTGCGCGCTCGCCTGCGCGCTGGCGGCTCGGCTCGGCGTCGTTCAGGTGCACGACGGTCCGCGGCTGGCCCGCGCCGCGCTGGCGCAGCACGACGAGACGGTGGAGTCGTTCGCGCGGCGGGGCGCGATCCTCGACCGGGACGGCGGCGTGCTGGTGCGCTCTTTGCCGTCCGAGTCGATCTATGCCGTTCCGTCCAACGTCGTCGACCCGCGCGCCGCGCAGAAACTCGCGCCGATCCTCCACCTTCCGGCGGCGCGGATCGACGCTGCGCTGCGCGAGAAGCTGCAGTTCCGCTGGCTCGCGCGCAAGGTTCCGCACGAGGTCGCCGAGCAGGTGCACGCGCTCGGGATCGCCGGGATCGAGACGAAAGGCGAAGAGACCGGGCTGCGCTTCGTCGCATCGGGGCGGCTCGCATCGACCGTCGTCGGCTTCACCGGGACGGATGAGAACGGGCTCGACGGGCTCGAGTATGCGTTCGACGGCCTGCTGCGCGGGACGCCGGGACGGATGCGCATCGAGGCGGACCAATTCGGCCGCGCGATTCCGTTCGGCGAGACGCACGTCGTCGACCGCGCCGTCCCCGGACGCTCGATCGTCACGACGCTCGACCCGTACTTGCAGTTCCAATCCGAACGCTTGCTGCGCGCCAGCGTCAAACGGTGGCACGCAAGGAGCGGAACGGCGATCGTCATGGACCCGTGGACCGGCGAGCTGCTCGCCGTCGCGAACGTCCCCGACTTCGAGCCCGCCCGTTTCAACGCGTTTCCCAGCGACAGCTGGCGCGACCGCGCGATCGCCGATGCGTACGAACCCGGCTCGACCTTCAAGCTGATCACGGCCGCCGCGGCGCTGGAGAGCGGGAAGGTCGGCCCCGACGCGCGTTTCGCCGCGCAAGACGCGCTGCACGTCGGCGGCCGCACGATCCGCAACGCCGAGGACGGCCTCATGGCGGGCAACTCCGGGACCGAATCGGTCGAAGACATCATCGCGTACTCGCACAACGTCGGCGCCGCCGAGATCGGGTTGTCGGTCGGCAAGCGCGCGATGTACCGCACGATCCGCGCGTTCGGCTTCGGATCGCCGACGCAGATCGAACTGACCGGCGAAAATCCCGGGATTCTCGATCCGCCGGAAGCCTGGAGCGGCTCGCAGCTCGCGACGATCTCGTTCGGCCACGGCATCTCGACCACGCCGCTCGCGCTGGTGCGCGCCTACGCGGCGATCGCCAACGGCGGAACGCTGCTGCGGCCGCGGATCGTGCACGCGCTCGCCGATGCCGACGGGAACGTGTTCTATCGCTACCCGGCCGAGGTCGAGCGGCGCGCGATCTCGGCGCGCACGTCGGCGACGCTGATGCGGTATCTGCGCGCCGTCGTCGTCCGCGGGACGGGCAAGCAGACCGCTCGGGTTGCAGGCTACACGACCGCCGGCAAGACCGGAACGGCGCAAGTCGTCGAAAACGGGCGCTACGAGCCGGGCGCGTACGTCGCGTCGTTCATCGGGATGATACCGGCGGAGCGTCCGCGCTACGTGATCCTGGTGAAGGTCGAACGGCCGCGCGGTTCGATCTACGGCTCGGAGGTCGCGGCGCCCGTATTCGCCGAGCTCGCGCGCGCCGCGATGCTGCACGCCGGCATCATGCCGGCCGCCCCGCCACGCTTGGTCCCCCGCGGCGCCGCGACGAAGGTTATCCGCTAATGCGAGAGACGGCGAGACTCGTTGCGGCCCTGCCGGGCGCGCGCGTCGTCGGCGAGCTTCCGCCGCTGGTCGAAGCAATCTCTTCCGATTCGCGCGCCGCCGGGCCGGGGACGATGTTCGTCGCGCTGCGCGGCGAGCGGTTCGACGGCCATGCGTACGTCGCCGGCGCGATCGCGCGCGGTGCGTCGGTCATCGTCGCCGAGCGTGAACTGGATGCCAGCGTCCCGGTGGTCGTCGTGCCGGATACGCGGGTAGCCGCATCCGCGCTCGCCGACGCATTCTACGATCGGCCCTCGCAGTCGCTCGCCGTGATCGGCGTGACCGGAACGAACGGCAAGACGACCACCACGCACCTCTTGCGCGACGTGCTCGAAGCGGCCGGGATTCCGTGCGGCGTCATCGGAACGCTCGGCGGCGCCTTTCGCGATCGGCGCTGGGAGCTCTCGAACACCACGCCGCTCGCGATCGAACTGCAGGCTCTGCTCGCGGCGATGCGCGATGCCGGCGCGCGCGCGGTGGCGATGGAGGTCTCCTCGCACGCGCTCGCGCTGAATCGGGTCGACCACGTGCGGTTCGCGGTCGCCGCGCTGACGAACATCACGCGCGATCATCTCGATTTTCACGGCACGTTCGAACGGTACGTCGCGGCGAAGCGCCGCCTGTTCGATCTGGCGCCGCGCGCGGTGCTCAACCTGGACGACGCCGCGGGAGCGGAGTTCGCGCGCGGCCTCCGCGGCGCGACGACCTACGCGATCGACGCCGAGGCGGAACTCCGCGCGACCGACGTGCAGCTCGACGGCGACGGTTCGACGTTCCAGCTCGGCGCGCTGCGCGTCACCGTCGCGTTGCCGGGCCGGTTCAACGTGCGCAACGCGCTGGCCGCGTTCGGGATCGGACGGGCGCTCGGGATCGACGATTTGACGATCGTGAGCGGTCTCGCGGCGACGCGCGCCGTGCCGGGCCGCATGGAACGTATCGGCGCGTTCGGGATTGACGCGATCGTCGACTACGCCCACACGCCGGACGCGCTCGAGAACGTGCTCGTCGCGGCGCGGGAGACGA
Organism: Vulcanimicrobiota bacterium; assembly: GCA_028287545.1. The sequence continues at coordinate 5,468 of JAQBPL010000213.1, forward strand.
CGCGCGGCAACTTGATCGTCGTGTTCGGCTGCGGCGGCGACCGCGATCCGGGGAAGCGCGCGCAGATGGGCGAGATCGCGGCCCGGCTCGCCGACCACGTCATCGTCACCTCCGACAATCCGCGTTCCGAGGATCCGCTGGAAATCGCGAAGTCGATCGCCAACGGTTTCGAGCGGACCGATATCGTGCTCGACCGCCGCGCCGCGATTCGCCGCGCGATCGTGCAGGCGCAAGCCGGCGACACCGTGATCGTCGCCGGCAAAGGCCACGAAGCCTACCAGATCGTCGGCGACGAAACCCGCCCCTTCGACGACCGCGACGAAGTCCGCATCGCCTTCGACAAGAGGGCGGAGGCGGTGCGCCGGTGAGGCTTCCTATCCGCGATGCTATCGCTGCTACTCGCGCTCGGGTTGTGAACGAGGGCGCTTTGCCGTCGTCGCTGCTCGTGCAGACGGATTCGCGTGCTATTGAGCGCGGGGCGACGTTTTTGGCGTTGCGCGGTGAGCGGTTCGACGGGCACCGGTACGTCGAGCAGGCGTATGCGCGCGGCGCGGCGTGCGCGATCGTCGACGACGCCGAGACGGTTCCGCCCGGCAGGCCCGCGCTCGTCGTCGCCGATACGCTGCAGGCCTATCTCGATCTCGGCGCGCTCGCGCGTTCGCGGATCGCGGGGACGGTTGTCGGCATCACCGGTTCGACCGGCAAGACGACGACCAAGCAATTTCTCCTCGGGCTGCTGCGCGCGGCCGGGATTCCGGTGACCGCGACGCCGGAGAACGAGAACAATGAAGTCGGCGTCGCGAAGTTTCTGTGCGGCCTCGAAGACGGCGACCCGCGCGTCGCGATCGTCGAGATGGGCGCGCGCAAATACCGCGACCTCGACGTGCTGGTCGCCGCGGCGCGGCCCGACGTCGGCGTGCTGACCAACGTCGGCGAAGCGCACCTCGAGATCATGGGCAGCCGCGCGCGCATCGCGGAGACGAAGTGGGCGCTCCCGGCCGGGTCGCGGCGCGCGGTGCTCAACCTCGAGGACGAGCCGTCCCGCGCGCGGGCGGGCGAACTCCCGGCGCTGCCGGTGTGGTACGGGATCGATCTTGAGCGGCCGCCGCACGGTCAGCGCGCCGTCGTGATCGAGACCGACTCCGCGTGGTGCATCGCGGAGGACGGGACGACCGAGAGCTACCGGTTGGCGATCGGCTTCCCCGGCGATCACAACCGCCGCAACCTCGCCGGTGCGTTCGCCGCCGCGATGCTGTGCGGTGCCGAACCGGGCGCGCTCGCCGCCGCCGTCGGCACGCTCGCGCTCCCGCACGGGCGGTACGAAGTGGTCGAGCTCAGCGAGGACGTGCGGCTCGTGTTCGACGCGTACAACGCGTCGCTCTCGGGGACGCTCGCGACGCTCGCGACGTTCGGCCGCGAAGAAGCGGAACGGCGCATCGCCGTGCTGGGCGGGATGGCCGAACTCGGTACCGACTCGCCGGTGATGCACGAAAAGGTCGGCGAGATCGCCGCGACGCGCGCCGACGTCGTGCTCGCCGGCGGACCGCTCGCGGAGGATACCGTGCGCGGCGTCGAGGGGGCCGGCGGCAAAGCCATGCGCTACGCCAGCAATGCGGAAGCGGTCGAATGGCTGCGCGCGAACTTGCGGCGCGGCGATGCGGTTCTGCTCAAGGGCTCGCGCGCGTACAAGATGGAGGAGATCGCGCGGGCGCTGGGCGCCGAGGTGTTCGCGTGATCCCGGTTCCCGTTCGCGAAGCCGGGCTGCCCGACGGGCTCGTCGCGATCCCGGTGCGGACGCGGCTGATCGCTCCGGGCGACGACCTCGCGAGCGTCGTCGCCGCCGCGGTGCGCGGGATCGCACGGCCCGGCGACGTCGTCGCGATCGCCGAGACGGCGGTGGCGATCGCGCAGTCGCGTTTCATCCCCGCGGAGTTCATCCGCCCTTCGCGCTTGGCGCTCGCGCTCTCGCGCCGCGCAGGTGCGCTCGCCACGGTCAGCCAGCCCGAGTCGATGCAGCTGGTGATCGACCAGGTCGGGCCGCGCAAGGTCGTGTGGGCGACGCTCGCGCACGTCCTCGGACGCCTGCGCGGTAAGCGCGGCGTCTTCTACGAGATCCTCGGCGAAGCGATCGCCGCGATCGACGGATACACCGGCACGCTCCCGCCGTACGAACGCGCGATCGTCTTAGGACCTGCCGAACCCGACCGCGTCTCCGCCGAACTCGCCGCCGCGCTCGGCGTGCACGTCGCGATCGTCGACGCGAACGACTTGCATCGCGCGAAGGCGCTCGGCGCCTCGCCGCTCTTGGACCGCACTGCCGTCGAGCGCGCGCTGCTCGGCAACCCGCACGGCAACGGCGACGAGCAGACGCCGCTGGTCGTGCTGGCGTGGCGCGGCGACGGATCGAACCCGCTGGTGAGCGCGCCGTGAGCGACGTCAACCTCTTCGCCGGCTATCCGGCGTGGTTTTTCGTCGTGGTGTTCCCGATCGTCATGTGGCCGTTCGGCTTGGGCGCACTCGCCGTCGGCGCGCTGCTCGGCGCGGTACCGGCGTTCATCGTAACGGTGCTGCTGGGCAGACCGCTCATCGCCCGGCTCCGCCGTGCAGCCGCGAGGCAAACGGCGTACGAGGACGCGCCCGAGACGCATCAAGTGAAGACCGGGACGCCGACCATGGGCGGCGTGCTCTTCGGCGTCGCGCCGCTCGTCGCGCTGCTCCTGCTGCCGTCGCGCGCGACGCTTGCGCTCGCGGTGCTGACCTATTCGTGCATGGCGATCGGCGCGATCGACGATCTCGCGAAGATTCGCGGAGCGCGGAACAAAGGGTTGCGCGCGCTTCCGAAGTTCGCGTTGACGGGACTCGCCGCGGTCGCGTTTCTGCTCGTCGCGGGACCGCAGCCGATGGTCTTCGCCGGCATCGGCCCGGTCGCGCCGTGGCTCTGGTACGGCCTTTCGGTGTGTGCCATTTTGGCCACGACGCACGCGGTGAACCTCACCGACGGTCTCGACGGTCTCGCCGCAGGGACGGTCGTGCCGCCGCTCGCCGTGCTGACGTGCGTCTCGGAGATGGTCGCCGCGCCGATGGGCGTTCCGCTCTTCGCCTGCGCGACGATGGGTTCGGTGCTCGGCTTCCTCGTCTACAATCGCCACCCGGCAAAAGTGTTCATGGGCGACACGGGCTCGCTGGCGCTCGGCGGAGCGCTTGCCGGCGTCGCCGTCCTGAGCGGCGCACAACTGCTCTTGCTCCTCGTCGGCGGCGTATTCGTTGCCGAAACCTTGAGCGTGATCATTCAAGTCGCCTCGTACAAAACGACGCGGCGCCGCGTTTTCCGAATGAGCCCGCTGCACCATCACTTCGAACTCGGCGGTTGGTCGGAGACGAAGGTTACCGCGCGCTTTTGGCTCGCTTCGCTCATCCTCTCGCTCGTGGGCTTCGCCCTGATCGCACGGTCCGCATGAACATTTTCCCCGCCGACGGTCGCTTCGATCGCAACGAGCACGTCCTGGTGATCGGCCTCGGCCGCAGCGGACGCACGAGCGTCGACGTCCTGCGCGACCGCGTCGGTTCGATCGCCGCGACCGACGAGGCGCCGCGCGAAGCGCTCGCCGAGGCGCTCGCGGAACTCGAAGCGCGCGGTGTGCCGTTCGTCGAGCCGGACGCGTTGGGCGAAGTGCTCGCCAAGACGTCGGTGGCCGTGCTCTCGCCCGGCATCCCGCTCACCGCGCCGGTCGTGCGCCGCGTTCAAGCCGCCGGCGTTCCGGTCTTCAGCGAGGTCGAGGTCGCGTACCGGATCTGCAAGGCACCGATCGTCGCCGTGACGGGGACGAAAGGGAAGTCGACGACGACGGCGCTGATCGGCGCGCTGTTCACCGCGGCCGGCAAAACGGTGCACGTCGGCGGCAACATCGGCAACGCGCTGATCGGAGAAACGGCGTTCGCCGCGGCGAGCGACTGGGTGGTCGCCGAGGTCAGCTCGTTCCAGCTCGAGTCGATCCGCTCGTTCAAACCGCGCGTTTCGCTGATCACCAACATCACGCCCGACCACCTCGACCGCTACCCGTCGATGGAGGAGTACGCCGAGGCGAAGTTCCGCATCTTCACCAACCAAGGCCCGCACGACACGTTCGTCGGCAACTTCGACGACGAGATCATCCGCACGGCCCCCGGCGAAGACGGCAACCGCATCAAGGCGCGCGCCCAGTGGTTCGCCTCGGAGCCGCGCCGCAACGCGACGCTGTACCTGCGCGGCGGAACGCAGATCGTGTACGCGCCGCCGACCGGCGATCCGCGTCCCGTCGACGTCATGAACGTCGCCGACATCCCGCTGCTGGGCCGCCACAACGTCGAGAACGTGATGGGCGCGATCCTGGTCGCGCTCGCGGCGGATCTTCCGGTCGAGGCGATCCGCGAGGGCGTGCGCACGTTCCGCCCGCTGGGTCACCGTCTCGAAGCCGTCGGCGAAGTGGACGGCGTGCAGTTCGTCGACGACTCGAAGGCGACCAATCCGGGTTCCGTGATCGCGGCGATGCGTTCGTTCGACCGTCCGATCGTGCTGATCGCGGGCGGCAAGGCGAAGGGCACGGACTTTGCCGAGATGGGCAAAGTCATCTCGTCGCGCGCGAAGGCCGTCGTGCTGATCGGCGAGGCGGCGGGCGACATCGCTGCGGTCGTCAAACGCGCGACCGTCGCCCGCGCGGAGTCGATGGAAGAGGCCGTCGAGAAGGCGCGCGCGTTCGCCGCGCCGGGCGACGTCGTCCTGCTCTCGCCGGGCTGCGCGTCCTTCGACATGTTCCGCTCGGCCGAACATCGCGGTCAGCTCTTCGCGGACGCCGTCCGCGCGCAGCGCGGCTCGGTAACCGATGCTCGCTAGCGGGTCGAGCCGCAAACGACCGAACCCCCCCGGCGCCGGCTTCGCGCGTGCAGCCCGCCAACGGGTCGTTCTCAAGCCGCCCGACGCGCTGCTGCTCGGCGCGGTCGCGTTTCTGCTGACGCTGGGCCTGGTGATGGTGTTCAGTTCGTCGAGCGTGACGGCGTACACGTACTATCACGACAACGCCTACTACCTCAAACATCAGCTCGCGTACGCATTCGTCGGCATCGTCCTGGCGTACGCGGCGTACCGGGTCGACTACCGCAAGCTCAAGACGCTCGCGCCCGGCGCGTTGGTGATCGCGATGATCTTGCTCCTGCTCACGCTGATCCCGCACGTCGGGTTCTCGATGGGCGGGGCGCGCCGCTGGCTCGGCTTCCACGCGATCTCGTTCCAGCCGTCGGAGTTCGCGAAGCTCGCACTCGTGCTGTTCCTCGCGGCGAAGCTCGCGCAGCTGGGCGAGGGCGTGCGCTCGCTCTCGCGTGGCGTCGTGCTGATCTTCTTCGTCACGTTCTTGATCGCGCTGCCCGTGTTCTTCGAACCGGACATGGGCACCGCGTCGCTGATGATCTTCACCGCGTTCGCGATGCTGTTCACGGCCGGCGCCCGGATCGAGCACCTGGTGCTGAGCGCGCTCGCGATGCTCCCCGCCGTGCTGCTCGCCGTCGGCTCCTCAGCGTACAAGCGCGCGCGCATCTTCGCCTTCATCAACCCCTGGAAAGACGCGCAGAACACCGGTTTCCACATCGTGCAGTCGCTGCTGGCCCTCGGCAGCGGCGGAATCCTGGGCCTGGGCCTAGGCGCGTCGCGGCAAAAGTATTTCTATCTGCCGGAGGCGCACACCGACTTCATCTTCGCCGTGCTGGGTGAAGAGCTCGGCATGCTCGGCGGGCTCGTCGTGATCGCGCTGTTCGTGCTCTTCGCGATCCG
>JAQBPL010000025.1 GCA_028287545.1 Vulcanimicrobiota bacterium
CCGGCGGCGCGCGATTCGAGCATCGCCGCCTCGACCGTCGGGGACGCCGAGAGCAGGGGCATGGCTCTCCACGTTCGAGCAGGCCGCTTGGCGTGACCTCGTACCGCCGGCCGCTCGACGGCATTCCGGCCCGGAATCGGCTCGCCCGCCGCGCATTCACCAGCGGAAACTCTGCGCGATCTTCCGCCACTGATCGGCGTTGTCGGCGCCGTACGGTGCCCACAGGTGGAGCACGGCTTGCCGCGGCCCCTTGACGAAAACGTACACCTCGTCGTCGAGGTGGGCGGTCTTCCCGGTGACGGGATCGAGGCCTGATTCCGACGTGAACGTGAGGCGGGTCGCACGCCTGCCGGCGACCGAGACCGTCGCGGATTTCACGCCGGACGGGTGACCGGCAAGCCCGCGCAGCGCTGCCGCGACGCTCGTGCGCGGACCGACGACGATCCGCACGCCGTCGAAGTGCGACGTGAACGTCGTGACCGGGCCTTGAATCAGTTTGCTCCAGCCGTCGGGGATCAGGAGAGAATACCCCTCGCGCGCGGTGTAGCGCACGAACGCCTGCGTATCGGGGATGTCGCCGGCGGCGTTCGGCTCGTTCTCCGCGATCGTCACGGGCCGTGCCGGCACCGCGCTCGCGGTCCCGGAGAGCAGCGCGCAGGCCAGCAGCAGGGCCGGCACGATGCGGAGCGGTGGGAATGCGCACGTCATCACCCTAGGCACCGTACCCGAACCGCGTGAACGGCCGGCGAACGGGCACGCCGCACGTGCGGCGAGCCCTGCTACCAGGTGTCGACGGTGCGCCGTCGCGGCGCGGCGTCGTCACGCTGCGCCGCCAAGCGCAAGCCGCTCAGAATCCAGCGCCGCGAGTCGGCCGGATCGATCACGTCGTCGAGCTCGAGGTGCGATGCGACGTTGAGTCCTTTGCCGTGCTCGTACGCCTGCGCCACCATGCGCTCGAACGACGCTTGGCGTTCCGCCGGATCGCCGATCGCGTCGAGCTCCTTGCGGAAACCCAAACGCACCGAACCTTCGAGGCCCATCGCACCGAACTCGCCGGTCGGCCACGCGACCGTGAAGAATCCCTCTTGAAAGCTGCCGCCGGCCATCGCCTGCGCGCCCAGACCATAGCCCTTGCGCAGCACGATGGTGAAGAACGGCACCTGCAGGCTCGCGCCGGTCACGAACATGCGCGCGGCGTGCCGCACCGTACCGGTGCGTTCGGCGTCGGGGCCGACCATGATCCCGGGTGTATCGCACAGGAACAACAGCGGCAAGCCGAACGCGTCGCACAGCTGCATGAAGCGCGCGGCTTTGTCGGCGCCGTCGCTGTCGATGGCGCCGGCGAGGTGACGCGGATCGTTGGCGATGATCCCGAACGGCTTCCCTTCGACGCGGGCGAGCGCGGTGATCATCCCCGGCGCGAAGTCGGGCCGCAGGTCGAGCACCGATCCGGTATCGGCGAGCAGCGCGATCGCGCGCCGCATCTCGTAGACGCGCAGCCGATGCTCGGGCACGACGCTGCGCAGCAGCCGTTGGTCGGCGCACTCCCACGGCTCGAGCGTCCCTTGAAAATAGCCGAGGTACGTTTTGGCGACGCGCACCGCTGCCGCTTCGTCCTCCACCGCGACGTCGATGACGCCGCTGGGAACTTGCGTCGCGAGCGGTCCGACCGCGTCGGGCGCGAACACGCCGAGGCCGCCGCCTTCGATCATCGCGGGACCGCCCATGCCGATCGTCGCGTTGGCGGTCGCGATGACGACGTCGCAGCAGCCGAGCAGGGCGGCGTTGCCGGCGAAACAGCGCCCCGAGACGATGCCGACCCGCGGGACGAGGCCGCTCAAGCGCGCGAAGTTGGCGAACGTCGTAACGTCGAGCCCCGACACGAAGCTCGCGTCGGTGTCGCCCGGTCGTCCTCCGCCGCCTTCGGTGAAGAAGATCACCGGCAGGCGATGCCGTCGCGCCAGCGCGATGAGGCGGTCCGTCTTCTTGTGATTGAGCGCGCCCTGCGTTCCGGCGAAGACCGTGTAGTCGTAGGCCATCACGACGCAGCGCGTGCGCTGTGGCGCGAAGTGCGCCCCGTTGACGTCGCCGACCCCGCCGACCAGCCCGTCGGCCGGATAGTTCGCGATCAGTTCCGCGACCGGCCGCCGGCGGCGCTGCGCCGGCAGCGCGAGCGCGCCGTATTCGAGGAACGTGCCCGGATCGCAGAGATCCGCGACGTTCTCGCGCGCCGTTCGTCCGCCCGCGGCATGGCGCCGGGAGATCGCCGCGGGCCGCGCGTCGTCGAGCGTCGCCGCGTGACGCGCGCGCACCTCGGCGAGATCCGCGCGCTCGGCGTCGAGATCGACCACGCCCGCCGCCGTTCCCTCGGCGTCGTCGTCGAGCGCCGGTTCGATCGTCATCAGCACGTCGCCGCCGCTCACGATGGCGTCCGCGTCGACGCCGACGTGCACGACCGTCCCCGCCATGCCGGCGACGACGACGTGTTCCATCTTCATCGCTTCGATCACCGCGAGCTGCGCGCCGCGCCGCACGCGTTCGCCGGCGAGCGCGCCGACCGCGACGACGCGTCCGGCCATCGGTGCGCGCACGGCGACGACGCCGTCGTCCGTCTCCGGCGCGCCGACCGCCGGCGCGCCGGACGCCGGGGCGAGTTCGGCTGCGTGCTCGTCGACGAAGCGGGTCGTCGCGCTCCACGCCCGCACCTGCGGATGCGCGATCAAGCGGCGCAGAAACGCGAGGTTCGTCGCGACGCCTTCGATGCGGAACTCGTCCAGCGCGCGTGCCGCCTTCGCGAGCGCACCGCCGGCGCCGCCCGTCGCGGCATGCACGATGAGCTTCGCGATGAGCGAGTCGTAGAGCGGGCTGCGCTCTGAGCCGGCGAATGCGTCGGTGTCGACCCGCACGCCCGGTCCCGAGGGAATCTCGAACGCGCTAACCGTCCCCGCCGCCGGATGCGCTTCGCCGGAGGAGAGCATCGTCTCCGCGTTCACGCGCAGCTGGAGCGCGTAGCCGTGCGGCTCGGGGAGCTCGCGTGCGAGGCCGGCGCCCTCGAGCGACGCGCCGCCGGCGAGCGCGAGCTGCAAGCCGACCAGATCGAGTCCGGTGACCTCTTCGGTCACGGTGTGCTCGACCTGAAGACGCGCGTTCCCCTCGATGAAGGCGAACGCGCCGCCGGAAGGATCGACCAGAAACTCGCACGTCGCCAAGCCGCGCAGCGCGACCGCCGCCGCCAGGCGCAACGCCGCGTCGATCAGCGCGGCGCGCAGCGGCGCCGCGAGATTCGGCGCCGGCGCGATCTCCGCCAGTTTCTGATGTCGGCGCTGCAGCGTGCATTCGCGTTCCCACAGATGCGCGACCTGGCCCGTGCCGTCGCCTGCGACCTGCACTTCGATGTGCCGCGCGTTGCGAACGACGCGCTCGACGTACACGGCGCCGTCGCCGAACGCCGCCTGCGCTTCGGAGACGGCGCGCGTGTAGGCGTCCTCGAGCTCCGCGGGACGTTCGACCAGACGCATCCCACGGCCGCCGCCGCCGTGGACCGCCTTGATCATCACCGCCGCCCCAGGGCCCAGACCCTCAAGGAACGCTCGCGCTTGCGCGAGCGTGGTCGCTGCGGAGGTCCCCTCCGGAACCGGCACGCCGAGCCCCGCGGCCAGTTCGCGGGTTCGGGCTTTGTCGCCGAAGAGCGCGAGCGCATCGGGTCCCGGCCCGACGAAGACGAGCCCGGCCTCCTCGCACCGGCGCGCGAAATTCGCGCTCTCGCTGAGGAAGCCGTAGCCGGGATGGACCGCGTCGCACTTGGCATCGCGCGCGATGCGCACGATCTGCTCGCCGTCGAGATACGCGGCCGCGCCTCGACCCCGCAGGCCGCGCGCTTCGCCGGCCCGCCGGACGTGCAGCGCGACGGCGTCGTCTTCCGCGAAGATCGCAACCGTCGCGATCCGCGCCTCGGCGGCGCTGCGAGCGATCCGGATCGCGATCTCGCCGCGGTTGGCGATCAGCAGTCTGAACAGGGCGGTACTTTCATCGTACCGCCCGCTTCGCGATCAGGCCGCGCCGTCCCAGAGCGCGCCGAGGCGACCGACCATTCCGGCGTCGCGCGGCTGGAGTCCGGTCCCTCTGCACACCCGGCAATCTGCCGGGGCGCACTCCGCGCAGATGCCGGTCCCGCTGCAGTGGCGGCAGTCGTTTTCGGGCGTTCGGCACGGCCGGCGTTTGCGCGGCAAGACCCACCGTCGCGCGGCACGTGCGCGCTGCTGCTCGCGATACCGTTCCGTCTCCGAAACCAGCGCGTACAAACCCAGCACGGAGATACAAGCGAGCGCGCCGAGCGTGAACTCGGTGAATGTCCGATCCCTCATCGCGTTCGTTATCGGAATTCACCACACCGGACTTGAGCCCGCGGCGGTGCTCTCGAAGTGGTACGCAACCGTACCTTTTCGCGTCGTCGCGTGACGAACCGTTTCCCTGGCGGTGGGTATGAGGGGGTCCGAAGCTTTCGCCATTCAGAGGGGATGCATGGAGACTACGGACGTTCGCGACGCCGCCGCGCAAGCGGTCCAGGGGTCCAAGTCGTTCCTCGGCAAGCAAGTCGACGAGCGATCCACAACGATCGGCCGGCAGATCGAGACGGTGGCGCACGATCTGCGCAACGTCGGCGATCAGCTGCGTTCGACCGGCGTCGCCGGCGGCGCGGCGAATTACGTCGATCGCGGCGCCGAACTGGTCGACCAGTTCGGTCATTATTTACAGGACGCCGACAGCGAGCGGCTCATCACCGATCTCGAGGGCTACGCGCGCCGTGCGCCGTGGGCGGTGGCGGCCGGCGCGCTGATGCTCGGTTTCGCGGCTTCGCGCTTTCTGAAGACGTCGAGCGCGCGCCGCTACCGCGGCGGCGGATCGTACAGCAGCAGCTCGTACGGGACCGCGTACGGCGCGGGAACGTCGTACGGTACGGCCTACGGAACGCGCGCCGCTGATGCGTACGAGAGCGAGGCGACGTTCTATGCGCCCTGACGCGCCGCGCGAGGCGGATCGCCCGATCGCGGATCTGATGCGCGAGCTCGGTGACGAGGTCGCGACGCTGGTGCGTCAAGAGATCGCTCTCGCCAAAGCCGAGATCGGCGAAAAGACCAAGCCGGTCGCCGCGTCCGCGGGGATGTTCGGGAGCGCGGCGCTGCTGGGCTTGGGCGCCTTCGGTGCGCTCACGATTTTTTTGATCGCGTTGCTCGCGCTGGAACTGCAAGTGTGGGCCGCGGCGCTGATCGTCGCCGTCGTCTACGGGATCGCCGCCTACGTTCTCGCGCAAAGCGGGAAGAAGAAACTGCACGAAGCCGCGCCGCTCGCCCCCGAGCAAACCGCGCAATCCGTAAAGGAAGATATCGAATGGGTAAGGACACGAGCGAAATCCGGCGCGAGATAGACGCGACGCGCGCGCGCATGGGTGACACCGTCGAAGCCCTCGGCTACAAAGCCGACGTTCCGTCGCGGGTCAAGGACGCGGTCAGCGACCGGGTCGAAACCGTGAAGGGCTCGATCGGCGACGCAGTCGGCGGCGTCGTCGACGGCGTGCAGAACGCGACCCAGCGGGTCGGCGAAGCGTTGGGCGGAGCGCAGCGCGTAGTCGGCGCCGACGCGCACGAGGTTCGCGCCGCAGCTCGTCGCGGGGCCGGCATCGCCGCCGAAAATCCGCTCGGCCTTGCGATCGGCGCCGCCGCGGTCGGATTCCTCGCCGGGCTCTTGGTTCCGGTGACCGACTACGAGCGCAGCACCATCGGGCCGATTCGCGACGACTTGCTTGAACGCGCGCAGCACGCCGGCGGGAACGCGCTGGAACACGGCAAGCAAGTCTTGGCCGACGCCGTAACGGGCACGCTGCGGAACGACTAGCGCGAGGCGTCTACTG
>JAQBPL010000231.1 GCA_028287545.1 Vulcanimicrobiota bacterium
CTTGACGCGGCTCTGGCGACTCCGGAGGCTGCGGCGTGATGTACGCAACGCTGGCCGACGTGCCGACCGAGGTGTTCATCGCTGGACTCGCGCGGCTGCGCGGGACGGCGGCGCCGGTCTACCCGCCCTTCGTCGCGCGCAAGCCGTCGCTGCGCGATCGGGCCCTGGCAATGCTCAGCAGTGGCGGCGAGTTCACAAACGCGCAGATCGCCGAACGGCTCGACGCTGCTGACTCGTCCGTGAAGGCTGCGCTGAGCAAGCTGCAGCGCGCTGGGCGCGTCAAGCATCGCCCTGGTCCCGGGCATTGGACGCCGCATCTTTGGAGCGCGGCGTGATGCGCGCGGGCGAGGTTCAAGTCATATTCGACGCCCTGAAGGCCGCGGCTGACGAAGATCGCGTTGCCGCCCTGTGCTGCGTCATCGACGAGGGAGCCGAGAAGGCGATGACGTACGGTCGCGCCTTCGGGCTCACGTATGCCGACGTCGCGACCGCGCTGGTGATGGTCGGCCTGTCGACGCTCTACGAGCAGGACGGCAAGGCGGTTTTTCCGATCGAGCTGCTCGCGCCGCTGGCGCGCCAGTTCGCGGGCGAGATCGCGCTCGCGGTCGGCGTCGAGGCCATCAACCGGGGTGTCCGATGATGCACGATCTCGACCTGATCGACCACGGGCCCGGCGGGCTGCCGCGGCAACCGTGGGAGCGACTCGATCCGAGCCGCCGTGCGCGCTGGGAGCGCCGATTTCACTCCGAGGTCTGGGAGCCGTTTATGTGCGTTTGGAGGCCGCTTGCCGGGGGCGCGGCGAGGTTCTGGCGGGGGCTCTCGCCGTCGGAGCGGTGGGGCGTTGGTGTCACGGTGGCGATGATCGTGCTGCTCGTTGTGATGCTGGTTGTGGATTTCCGCATGATGCCGAGCGTGCGCTGATGCCGCGCCGTCTCGTTCCCCGCCGCGAGTTCGATCCGGCGGCGATCGCCGCTCTCGGACCCGCACCAGCGCCACCGCTGCGCGCCGCCGATCGCGCCCACTCGGGCAAGATCGCGGGCGTCGTCATCTGGACGGAGCCCATCAAGGACCGACTGCGGCGCGCGTTCGCGATCGGCGCGGAAGATGCCGTTGAGGCGGCGTTCCCCGCCTGGGACCGTAATGCACTGCGGTTCGCGATCGCGCGCTACGTCGGCGCGACGGGTGATCCGACGCCGTTCAATCGGCGCGAATTCTGCGACCGGCTCGCGCGCATCCCGGCGGATCAGTTGCTGCAGCAGGTGCGATTGCTGATGCTCTGGGGGCCACTGACGCGGCGTTCTGATCGGAGCGCGGCGTGACGCGAAATACCCCCCCCCCCCGTTCATCGCCTACGGCCTCCTTTTCTGGACGGTCGGCGATCGGTACGTCGTCCGGCGCGCGACGGCAGAGGAGCGCGTGCGGTATGCGCGGAGGCCAGCATGACGGCCGCTGATCACGCCGAGATGAAGGCGCTGCGTCAGCGGTGCTTCGCCGCTGAGTCCGCCGCGACGGCGCTCGTCGAACGCGTAGCCGCGGCGGAACGAGACGTCGCGCAGCTGCGTGCCGACAACGATGTCTTCGCCGGTCACGTCGACCGTGCGCTGAAGCTCACGGAGAAGCTCAGCTACCGTGTCGAGCTGCTCGAGGGCGGCTATGCGGCGGTCGCTGGCGACGTGCGGCGGTTGCGGGGCGGACACGTTAGCGCGCCGGCGGATCTGGCTGCGCGTGAACGCGCGCTCGATCGCGAGCTGCTGCCCGTGCGAGGGGCGGCGTGACACCGCGCGAGTATCTTCAGCGCCGGAATCCCCGCTTGACGCAAGAAGAAGCGGAGCGTCGATACACGCACGGGACGCGGGCTCGGTACGTCCTTGCCGGATGCCGCTGCTTTTCGTGTCGAGTTGCGAACGGCGCCGACGTTAACGCGCGCAGTGAACGCGATCGGCCGCCGTGGCGGCTGCGTAAGGGCCGCGGAAATATGATCGAGAACCGACACTCGGGCGAGATCGTGCGCGGGTTTGCGGATCGCGACGCCGCAATCGCGGAACGTGATCGGCGTAACAAGCGCGCTCCCAAGCCAGCGGCTCCCGAGCAGCTCGTGAGCGCGGCTCGAGCGCGGAAACACCTCCGTCACCTTCAGCAGCTCGGCGTCGGTTCCAAAAGCGTGCACGCAGCCTGCGGGATTGCGTACAGCGTTTTGCAGAGGCTCCGCACCGGAACAATCAAGCGGACTCGCCGCGCGACCGAGACGAAGATCCTCGCCGTCGACGGCACCGCCGCGCGTGGAACCTCAAAAATCGATGGCCGCGAAACCTGGCAGATGCTCGACGCGCTGATCGGGTCGCAGCTCTACAAAAAGGCCTGGATCGCGAAGCAGCTCGGTTCGAACACGCCGGCGCTGCAGATGTACAACCGCGACCGCGTGCGCGCCGACAAAGCGATCGCGGTGAAAGCCCTTTACGACCGCCTTTGGGAGACCGACGCGCGGCTTCGTGAATACGTGGATCCCGCCGGCGAGCGCGAGCGTGTCGAGGCCGCTCAGTTGGCCGCGGCGACGAACGCGTCGCGCGAAAAGCTGGCGCGCGCCTTGAGCGGCTGGGATACGGACGAGTTCGCGATGCGCATCAGCCGCTTCGCGGACATGCCGAAGAAAGGGCTGGGCGTCGCATCGTGACCTGCGAGATGACGTCTAAGGTCATCGCCGGCGTGTTCCCGTGCGCCTCGCGGCCGCCGGGGATCCATCCGTGTACGCGGCCGGCGCAGCGGCGCTGTCCGATCAACAAGAAGGCCGTCTGCGATGGCCATAGCCGGTCGCTGACCGGGCGCGATGAGCTGCGCCGTGGTGATCGTCGCTGCAGCGCGTGCCGCAGCGTGCACAGCGGGCCGGCGTGGCTCGGGCTGGGGCGGTCGGCGTGACCGACAACGAGCGCGAGGTCCGGTCCGCCGCGATCGGCCTGCGTCAGGCGCATCGGGAGGTCAGCGTCCGCAACGTCGCGGCGGTCGTCAAGGCGATCCGTGGCGGCCGCGGCATCGCGTGGTCCACCATCTCCGAGATCCTGAAGGCAAACAATCGCTTCGAGCCCGGCTGGATGGCTCCAGCAACACTTCCGCAACCGGCGAGCAACGGCTCCGGCAACGGCTCTAAGCACGCTCCGCAACAGCCGCAGCAACCGCCCAGCAACCCTCACGCGAGCGATATAACGGGAAGAGAGAATCCTGAACGTCAGAAAGCCGCTACGGTTCCTACGGAGACTTCGTCTCCTCCGGAACCTCCGCGGCGCCGTGCGCGCGCGCCGAAGCCGCTCCCAGAACTCCCAGAAGATCTTCGAGATGACGTCGAGCGACTGGTCGCCCACGACGCCTCGACGCGCGCCGACGGCAAGATCGCGGACAGCGTGGTCGACGAGTCGTTGACGATGCTGCGCCGACAGTTCGAGAAAAAGGGCATCGACGCGGTGCGCTACGGGATCGACGTCGCGATCGGGAAGCGCAAGGGCGTCAAGTACGCCGCCGGTGTCGCGCGGCGTGCGGATCCGGCCGAGTACGCCCAGGTTCAAACGTCCCCCGCGGCACCGAGTCTGTTCGGCGGTCGCGTAGCGAATCTCGACGATCGCCGTGGGGCCGCCGTCGATAGCCGCTACCTGCCCGGCGAGACGCGCCGCGAGTACAACCTGCGCAAGAACATGCCGCCGCCGCCGGACCACCTAGCGAGCGAGCCGGCCGACCCGGCGTTGCGCGACCGCGAGCCTGTGGCCCTGTGAGCGATGAGCACTTCAGCATCGACCGGATCCCGCCGAACGACCTCACCGCGGAGATGGCGCTGCTCGGCTCGATCCTGGTCGACCGCGAGATGATGGCCGCCGTCGCCGACGTCGTGGCGCCGCAGCACTTCCACGCCCCGATGCACGAGAAGATCTACATCGCGCTGCACGCGCTGTACGAACGCGGCGACCCGCTCGACAAAGTGGCGCTCGCCGGCGAGCTCAAGCAGCGCGGCATGCTCGATAAAATCGGCGGCATGGCGTATGTCAACTCGCTGATGGACACCGTTCCCACGGCGTCCTCGGCGTTGTACTACGCCCGCATCGTCCGCGAGAAAGCCGGGCTGCGCGCGCTGATCCATGTCGGCGGGAAAATCTCGAGCCTTGGCTTCGAGTCGGAGAGCGACGCGCCGGGCGCGCTCGACCATGCGGAGCATCTCGTCAAGACGCTGCGCGAGCGTTTCGAGAGCGGCGTGCGTCGGCCGGCGACGATCCCGGAGATCTTCCGCGCCCGCGACGAGGCGCTGTTACGCGCCCCTTCGTTCACGAACAAGACCTGCTTCCCCGCGCTCAACGAACTGATCGGCGGCTTCGCCCCTGGCTTGCACGTCGTCACCGCGCACGGCAAACAGGGCAAGACGCGTTGGGTTCTGCAGAACGCGCTCTGGGACGCCGAGACGAACGGCGACGTGCTGGACTTCGCGGCCGAGATGGGCGAGAAAGATACCGTCGAGATCCTCGTCGAGCTGCTCTCGGGCGTCTCGATCCTCGACCAGACGACGGGCCGGCTCACCGAGCTGCAGCAGGAGAAGATCGCCGCGGCGCGCGCATGGCTCGAGCGCGGATTCACGGCCGGGTCGATCGAGATCTGGGGCAACGAGCCGAAGCTGACGAGCCGCCAGATCGCCGGCGAGATCGCGGCGCACGCGAAGCGCGTTGAGAAGCGTGGCGGGCGGCTCGCCTCGGTCATCGTCGACGTCGTGGGCGAGCTCGCCGACGTGATGGAGGACCTCGACCTCGCGCACGGCCTGCGCAAGCGCGAGCGCGTGAAACACGAGCGCCAAGAGATCGCGCTCAAGACGCTGCGCGACGCGGGCCTGCGCGTCGGCGTTCCCGTCATCGCGGTGATGCACCAGAACCGCACCGCGTGGGGCAAAACCCCGACGGCCGGCACGATCCGCGACGGCGGCAACGCCGAGGCGTCGGCGATGAACATTCTCTGCCTGCACCGCGAGGATCCGAAGCGAGATCCGGAGCGCGGCTCGCTGATCGTCGAGCTTTCACGGTTCGGCCGCGAACGCACGATCGACGCGCGGTTCACGCGCGGACTCTGGCTCGACGTCGACTGCCGGCCGCCACAGAAGTGGGCTTGGTTCGAGCATGGCGGGGTGGCCGAGCAGACGCCGATCGACAACGGCCTGCTCGAGTATGCAAACGCGAAGCTCGACGAGCCCCCGATCACCGACCGCGAAGTCGAGCGCCTCGCCTACCCCAACGGTCGCATCACGGACGTTGACGGCGCCCCAGCGCGCGTGATCTCGTCCGGCTACGACGCCGACCGCAGCGCGATCGAGGAGATGTTCCCAACGTGATGCCGGTGCTCGTCGTCCCAAAGCGCCGCATCATCGTCTACGGCGTCCCGCAGCCACAGGGCTCGAAATCCGCGCGCGTCCTGCCGCACGACGTCCGCCCCCGCGGCGATCAATGCGTCGGCGGCCGCGCGGTCCTCACGGAAGGCTTCGGCGATGGACCGCGCCATCGCAAGTCGTGGCGCGATGCGGTCGCTGAGGCCGGACGCGCGTGGCTCGCGACACACGGCGCACCGGAGCCGCTAGACGGCCCGCTGGTGATGTGGGCGCGCTTCTATCTTCCGCGACCGCCGAGCGCGCCTAAGAGCGTGACGCTCCCGTTCCGCAAGCCGGACAACTCGAAGCTGTTACGCAGCATCGAGGACGCGCTGTCCGGGATTCTCTACGTCGACGATGCGCGGTTCGTCGATTCGCATGTCTCCAAACGGTTCGCGATCGGATTCCCGCCACGCGCGGTGATCGAGATCGAACTCGCATCCAATTACTAACGACCGAGAGGACTCACCAGATGGCAACCCGAGAGTTCAAGTGCCGCTTCGGATGCGGCCATGTCGAGAACGGCGCGTCGAAGCTGCCGGCGCACTACAAATCCATGCATGCCGCCGCGTACAAGAAGTACCGCGCGCAGAAAGCCGCGCGCGCCGCGGAGCCCGAAACGGGGGGGGGTATTTCCGAAACGACGGACGACGCGGAGGCGACGTTCCTGTTCGGCGTCAACGCGGACTTCGCAGCGAGCGGCTTGGACGCCGCAGCGTTCGGTCGCGTGCTGACGT
The DNA here is from genome assembly GCA_028287545.1 of Vulcanimicrobiota bacterium. Next base: position 6,121 of record JAQBPL010000231.1, read on the forward strand.
ACCTTGCGAATCGGTACGCGCCGGCGGCCGCGTAGCATGAGCAAGAAAGGCACCGGCTCGGCGCTCGCGCCGAACACGATCACCCGCACCGAAGCCTACCAGCGCGTCCGGAGCGCAGCTGCGCAGGCGTTCGCCGATGAGCGCGCCTCACGCGGCCAGCGCATCGCCGACTTCGAACAGAACTACGGCTCGACCACCGACCTCGACGAGAGCTTCGTGCGCGACATGCGTGCGATGGCGACGCGGGCCCACGCGCTCGCGATCACTCTCGGTGATAGAAAGAGCCGCCACGACGAAGCAGTCGCGCCGAACAAGGCGATGCAGAACGTCGCGCGCGTGCTCGCCGGCGCGATCGGCGAGGTCGAGTTCTTCCTGTCGCAGCGGCGCGCGACGTCGCTCTTTGTCCCGCCGTCCGAAAAGGACTTTCTCGTCGACACCTACGGAGGCAGGGTCAACGACCCGTCGACGTGGGTCGGGCCGCGCGCTCAGCACGTCGTCGAACAGACCCTCGCCGGGCTCACGATCGTCGACGACGCGAATCCGGCCGCGACCGTCCACGCCCTAGCCGGCGCCGCGCAAAAGACGTGCGCTCACACGAAGATCGACAAAAACGGGGATGGCGACGAGTACGAGCCCGACTCGGGCAAGTGCGTCGCGTGCGGGGCCGACTTCTTCGAGGTCCTCGACAACGGCGTGCCCCGCTGGGTCGACAACGACATCTTCAACTTCTTGAGCGGCATGTTCT
>JAQBPL010000232.1 GCA_028287545.1 Vulcanimicrobiota bacterium
CGGCTCGCGTGTTCGTCGGCGTTCGGGTCGGGCTTCGTCTTCGGCGGCAGCGCGCCCAGATCGAGCGCCACGACGCCGGCCGATGCGAAGGCAGCGTTGAGCGGGGCCACTTGTTGCTGGACGAACGCGCGGTAGGCGGCGACCGCGGCTCGGCCTTCCTTCGCGAGCGCCGTCACCTCGGTGACTTGGGCTTGCGGCGGTGTGCCGGGCCCGAGATTATAGAACAGCGAGAGCACGCGTTCGCGAAGCAGGTCGCGCAGGAAGTCGTCGTCCTGGTCGTTCACCGGCTGCGAGCTGATCGTGTCTTCGAGGCGTTTCGCTTCGGCGGCGACGGCCCGCGCTCGACCGGCGAGCGCGGCGTCCTTGAGCGCCGGCGCTCGTTCGGCGAGCTGCAGCCGCACGTTGTCGAGGCCGTTGAGTGCCTCGTCGAGCGACGAGAGTTCGGCGGAGAGCCCGTTGACGAATTCGTAGCCGCGCACTTCCTCTGCGCGCGAGGCGACGTTCTGGTCGCGCAGCACGCGCAGCGGACGCTCGTAGACTTTGCCGTCGCGGTGCAGGCGGACGCGGTAGGTGCCGCTGAGCACGGGCGCGCCGGAATCGGGTCCCCGATTCCATTTCGCGACGCGGCGCCACGGCGTCGGCGGATCCCCGTCAAGCGCCCAAGCGATGCGGTTTTCACCGGCGGCGTTGGGGACGTTGGGAACGTCGCTGCCGTCGTCGTCCTCGTGCGTTCCGGCGAAGCGCCGCACCACGCGTCCGTTCGCGTCGGTGATCTCGATCCAGGGCGCAGTCTTCGCCGGTTCGCGCTGCCAGAACGTGAGCGGCACCGCCGGCGCATCGTCGCCCGCTCCACGCGGGTTCACCGTCGGCGTCGAGCGCCCGAGCGCCGACGTTTCGCGCGGCGCGAAGAGCCGCACGCCGTCGGTCAGCGCGGCCGCGTGCTCGCGCAGCGGCGTCAGATCGTCCAAGATGTAGATGCCGCGGCCGTGCGTCGCGGCGATCAGGTCGCCGCTGCGCGGCTGTACCGCGAGGTCGCGAACCTCGACCGCCGGGAGCGTGGCCGGAAACGCCTTCCACGACCCACCCCGATCCTCGCTCCACCAGACGCCCTTCCCGGTTCCGGCGTACAGCACGTTCGGGTTCGCCGGGTCTTCGCGCACGACGTGCAGCTCGGCGTGCGGCAGTCCCCGGACGATCGAGCGCCATGTCTTGCCGTAGTCGTCGGTCACGTACGCGTACGGCGCGCGGTCGCCGACGAAGTGGCGGTCGATCACCGCGTACGCGCGGCCGGCGGCGGCGTGCGACGCCTCGATCACCGGAATGCGCGAATCCTCATCGGCGCCGGGGATCGAAACGTTGGCCCAATGGCGGCCTTCGTCGCGGGTCAGCTGCACGCCGCCGTCGTCCGTCGAAACCCAGATCAGCCCGGCGCGCGCCGGCGACGGCGCGATCGAGAGCAGCGTGTCGAACGTCTCGGCACCGGTCACGTCGAGCCGCACGCCGCCGCTGAGCGTCTGACGCGCCTTGATGTTGCGGGTGAGATCGCCGCTGACCCGAGTCCAGTGCATCCCCGCGTCCGCGGTGCGGAAGAGCGCGTTGCCGCCCGCGTAGAGCACCTGCGGCTGCTGCGGTGAGAACGCCAGCGGCGTCTCCCAATTGAAGCGGTAGGCCAGTTCGCTCGGCGGGACGACGTTCTGATTACGCAAGTACGGTGAGATGTCGGTCTGGCTCATCTTGCGCGTGTCCGTGCGGAACAGCTCGCCCCCGTTGTCGCCGCCGCCCGCGGCAGCGTAGATGACGTGCGGATCGCGCGGATCGGGGACGGTGAACGTTCCGTCGCCGCCGCCGACCTTCACCCAATCCTGCGGCAGGATGCCGCGGTCGTCGCCGGTGCGCACCGGCGCGCACCACGAACCGTTGTCCTGCAAGCCGCCGCAGACGTGATACGGCTTCTCGAGGTCGAAGGCTGCGTGATACAGCTGCGAGATCGGCAGCGTGTTGTGCCAGACCCAGGTGGCGCCGTTGTCGCGTGAGAACGCGACGCCGCCGTCGTTGGCTTCGATGATGACGCGGCCGTCGGCGCTGAACCACATGTCGTGATGATCGCCGTGCAAACGGCGGCCGCTGGCGTGCCACGTTTTGCCGCCGGTGTTGCTCTCCGCCAGTTTCACCGAGACCGAGAAGAGATGGTTCTCGTCGTGCGGATCGACGACGATGCGCGAGTAGTAGAACGGCCGCTCGTTGGCGAGCGTGTTGGAGGAGACCATCGACCACGACGCCCCCGCATCGTCGGAGCGCCACAGCACTCCCTCGGACGATTCGATCAGCGCGTAGATGCGTTTGCGGTCGCTCGGCGCAATCGCAAGCGCAACGCGTCCGGCGGTGCCGGTGGGCAAGCCGTTGCCGCTCAAGCGCGTCCAGGTCGCTCCGCCGTCGCTGGATTTGTAGATGCCGTCGTCGGCGCCGCCGCTGTCGAGATGCCACGACGAGCGGCGGAAGCGCCAGAGTCCCGCGTAGAGCACGTCGGGGTTTTGCGGATCCCGCACCAGGTCGGATGCGCCGACCGCTGGGCCGGCGTACAGCGTTTTCTCCCAGGTCTTGCCGCCGTCGGTCGTGCGGAAGACGCCGCGTTCCGTGCTGTCGCGGAACGGATCGCCGAGCGCAGCGACGATGACATGCCGCGCGTCGCGCGGGTCGATCAGCACGCGCGCGATCTGCGAGGTCTGCGTCAGCCCCGCGTTCGTCCACGTTTTTCCGCCGTCGGTCGAGTGATAGACGCCGTCGCCCGGGATGACGTCGTTGCGCGGCCACGCCTCGCCGGTACCCACCCACACGTCGTTTGCGTCCTTCGGCGCGATGGCGATCGCGCCGATCGACTGCGTGCCGGCCTTGTCGAACACCGGTTGCCAGTCGATCCCGCCGTTGACCGATTTCCACACTCCGCCGCCGGCGGCGCCGGCGTAGAAGAGCGCGGGGTTGAGGTCGGTGCCGGCGACCGTCGCGACGCGTCCGCCCGAAACTGCCGGACCTATGCTGCGCCAGCGCAGCGTGGGAACGGCCCCTGCCGGCGACGCGACGGCGGTCGGCGATGCGGCGGGCTGGGGCGACGCCGCACGCGACGAATCGTCGGCCGCGCCGGCGGCGGCGGCGCAGACTGCGACGGCCGCGACAAAGGACGCGACGGAAAACGGTACGCGAAGGAGCATGTCCCCATCGTACGCGGTGGGATCGTTCCGTTCCGCTCAGTACGGGACTTCCGGCGGCTTGCTTCCCTTGCGCGCCCGCCGTATGATGGTCGCCCCTCCAGTTCAGTGAAACCGTGCGATGATCTCCGCCCTTTACGCCGGTCCGATCGAGAACGTCGTCGTCGTGATGCTCGAGCGCCGCTCCTATGGCGACGTGCTCGATGCGCTAGAAGCGGCGATGATGCCGATCGCGGCGTTTTTGGGCCGGCAATTCATGCTGTGCGACGGCTGGGTCGTCTCGTCGCCCGCAGCGCGCGCCAACATGCTCACCGCGAGCTGTGCGGCACACGGTATCTCCGAGCGAGGCGTCGTCGACCTCGAACCCAACGTGTTCAGCGCGCTCGATGCGGTGCGCGGGGCGCGCTTCGCCGTGCGCGGGACGCGGGTGCCGAATTGGAAGGTCTACTTTCACGACTATTCGATCCTCGGCAACGCGCTGGCGTACGTCGCGCGCTGCTACGACGATCCGGCAAACCTGAACGTCGCGAACTACGATGAGCGCGACTATCCGCCCGGAACGCGCAACCCGCTGGCCGCGCCCACGACGACCTTCCTGCAGGACGTCGCGCAGAACGTGCTGCCGGCTTATTCCTTCATCGAGCCGCGTCACCGCAGCGGTCGATGGGACCCCTCGCGCGGTGATTCCACCGGCGATCAGCTGCTGCTCGAGGTGTATCTTGCGTTGCGCGAGAGCCGGTATTGGGAGCGCACGCTGCTGCTCGTCACGTACGACGCGGCCGGCAAAGCCGGCGATTGCGTCCCGTCGATCGTGATCTCGCCGTACGTCGACCGGGGCAGCACGCTTTGCGTCGACGTGCCGTTCAATCACGCTTCGATCGTGAAAACCGTATGGCGCTGCTTCGGGCTGCGCGCCGGCGATCGCACCGGCATCAACGATCTCGACGAGTGCGCGCCGTCGTTGCTCGACCATCTGCGATCTACTGTGGTGGATTCGCCCGGCGACGATCCGCTCGATTCCGTCGCCTGCTGAACCTCAGCGAACGATCGCGCGCACGACGAGCGCCGCGCCGGCCGCTGCCGCGACCGCTGCGGCGGCCAGGGCCGCGCCAAGGCGCACCGCGACCGCGCGTTTCACGGCCCGCACCGTCTGCGGTGCCGCGACGGTCCGGAACACGCGCCAGAACTGGGCCACCTCGTGCGACATCCGCCACGCCCCGACGGACAGCCGCGCACCGAGCGCGAGCCAGAGCAGCGCGATGGTCCATCCGCCGCTCGCGAACCCGAAGACGATCCCCAGTATGCCGAACGCGCAAAAGACGAAGCCGCCGAAGGCCCACCACGACGCGCGCAGCACCGCTTTGGTGACGGCCGTCTCCGGGCGCTCGCGCCGGACGTCTTCACGCCAGACCTCGTCGAGCCAGCTCAGCGGATCGTCCTTCACGACGTCTTGAGCGGCTCGCGGCGTCGCGCGCGCCGCGCCGCGCGCGACGGGCGGGAAGCCGGCCGCGCGTAGGAGCGCGAAGGCCTCGATGATCCGCCGCGTGGACTCGGTCGCGCGCGCCTGATCGGCGGCCGGCTTTCCGTCGGGGTGCTGGGCGCGGACGAGCGCGCGGAAGCGCGCGCGCGTATCGTTCGCCGAGCTGCGCGTGCCGTCGAGACCCAGCGCGCCGTACGCCTCTTCGATGGTCAAGAAGAGACGCTTCGGACGGAAGGGTTGCTCCTCCCAGGGCTCTGTGATACAAAGTTTACCCATGAACGCTCGCCTCGTGCTCCTTCTCGTCGCGGGTACTGCGGCGCTCGGCCCGGTCGCGGCGCACGCCGACCCGCTCTCGGTATTCCAGCCGAGCGCCGTGCGCGCGATCTCCGTCACCCCGGCCGAGATGAAGGCACTGCGCGGCTTGCCGCCGCTCGACGCGTTCGGCACGGTGCACGGCACGCGCACGCCCGCCGTCGAGGACGTTGCGTCCGCGAGCGACGCCGGAGCCGGGACGGGCTTCGCGCTGCGGCTTCCGGCCAACATCGATCCGGCGCTGCGGAAGAGCGTGCGCTACCAGGTCACGACGCTGCTGCGGACGTCGTTCACCTTCAGCGCCGCGAAGGCCGCGGCGTGGGCGGGCGATCACAAGGTGGCGCTCCAGCCGATCCCCGCCGGGCTCGACGGCACGACGTACATGGCGACGATCGAGCCGCTGGCGCTGGTGACGTACGGCGTCTCGTCGATCGGCCCACGCAACGGGCGCGGCATGCCGCGCGGCTCGTTCGTGGCCGTGATGCAGGCGCGGGCGCCGTCGGTTTCGTCGACGGGGGCGACGGTGGAGACGCTGGCGCGCTGGTTCTCGCTGCAGCCCGGCATCCCGCCGCAGCTCGCCGCCCAGGTGCGCGCGATCGGCGATCCGACGCAGACGCTGCCGATCCCGGTGCGGTTCGACAAGCAGACCGCCGCCGACGTCACCGTCGACGGCGTGAGGGGCCTGGCGATCGGCGACGAGACCGGGATCGGTTCGGCGATCGTGTGGATGAAGGACGGCAAGATGTACGCGGTCGGCGGCACGCTGACGCAGAGCGGCGCGCTCGCCCTCGCCAACGACCTGCAGTAGCGTGCCCGACGCGATCGCGGCGCGCGGCCTGGCGAAACGCTACGGCCGCATCGACGCGCTGCACGATCTGACGCTGCGCGTCGCGCCCGGCGAATGTCTGGGCTTCCTCGGTCCGAACGGTGCGGGGAAGTCGACCGCGGTGAAACTGCTGCTCGGCCTCGTGCGGCCGACCGGCGGCGGCGCGGAACTGCTCGGCCGCCCGATCGGCGATCGCGCGACGCGCCGCGGCATCGGCTATCTGCCCGAACTGTTCCGCTATCCCGAGTGGCTCAGCGCGCGCGAGGTGCTCGCGTTTCACGCGCGGCTGCTGCACCTCGCGGCGGCGCCGCGCGCGATCGACGCGGTGCTCGACGAAGTCGGACTGCGCGCGCGCGCCGGCGACCGCGTCGCGACCTATTCGAAAGGGATGCAGCAGCGGCTCGGCCTCGCCGTCGCGCTGCTCGGCGATCCCGAGCTGGTCTTTCTCGACGAGCCCACGTCGGCACTCGACCCGCTCGGCCGCAGCGACGTGCGCGCGCTGATCGAGCGTTTGCGCGCGCGCGGAACGGCGGTGTTCTTGAACTCGCACTTGCTCGGCGAAGTCGAACGCGTCTGCGATCGCGTCTGCATCGTCGATCGCGGCCGGGTCGTCGCCGAAGGCGCGATCGACGCGCTGCTCGGCGGCGCGCGCGGGGCGCGCGTGCTGCTCGACGACGGCTGGCACCACTACGACGTCGCCGCGGCGGAGATCCCCGATGTCGTCGCGCGCCTCGTCGCCGGCGGCGCGCGCGTGCACGCCGTCGAGCCGAAAGCGGTCTCGCTCGAGGAGCGGTTTCTCGAACTGGTGCGGCCGGCGTGACGGCGGTCTTGATCGCCGGGCTCACGCTGCGCGAACTCGCGCGCCGCCGGCTCGTCACGGCGGTCGCACTCCTCACGCTCGCGATCGTTGCGTTCACCGCGTGGGGGACGCTGCGTCTTGCCGGCGCGACGGTAGCCGGCGCGACCCTGCCGCCGGCCGCCCTGCGCGGAGCGGCCGCCGGGATCGTCATCCTGTTGGCGTTCCTGTTCTCGTTCGTGCTCGCGCTCGGGGCCGCGCTCGTCGCCGCGCCGGCGATGGCGGAGAGCGTCGCGAACGGCGAGATCCTCGCGCTCCTCGCGCGGCCGATCCGGCGCGCCGACGTCGTGTTCGGACGATGGCTCGGGACGCTGGCGGCGTTGATCCTCTACGTCGCCCTCGCCGGCGGGATCGAACTCGCCGTCGTGCGATTCGCGACCGGCTACCTGCCACCGCACCCGCTTGCGGCGCTGGCGTTTCTGGTCGGCTTGGCGACGGTCGTCACGACCGCAGCGATCGCGCTCGCGACGCGGCTGCCGGCGCTCGCCGCCGGGATCGTCGCCGCGCTGCTGTTCGGCTTCGCCTGGATCGGCGGCATCCTCGAGGCGATCGGTCTGTCGTTGGGCAACGTGGGACTGGCGGACGCGGGCACGGTGATCACCCTCGCGTTTCCGACCGATGCGCTGTGGCGCGGTGCGCTCTACGCGCTGCAGCCCGCGGTGATGACCGCCGCCATCGCGACCCTTCCGGGCGCGAGCCCCAACCCGTTTTCGGTTACCGCCCCGCCGCCCGGACCGCTGATCGCGTGGGCCTGCGGCTGGGTCGTCGT
>JAQBPL010000233.1 GCA_028287545.1 Vulcanimicrobiota bacterium
CGGATCGATGTCCCGGACAGAAATGTTCGCGGTGAGAGACCGGCATAGGCCCCAACCGCCTTTGATGAGCGAAACTCTTCGATATGCGGCATCTCGCCCAGGATCGTCGCTGCCGTCAATTCACCAATGCCCGGTATCGAGGTCAGCAGGTCGCGCTTGGACCGAAGATCCGGATGACGATGGATGTGCTGGTCGATCAGCTTTTCGAGGCTGCGGATCTGCTCGTCGAGCGTTTCGATAACCGACTCGATCGAGCGGCGGACTGCATCGAGAAGCTCTTCGTTCTGAAGCCGCACGACCTCGGCCGCACGGGCTGCGCGGAGGTGTTTCAGTTGCCGTACAAACCCTTGTAGTTCGCGGATTTCCCGAGGTGGCGGCACCCAGACATCGGGTTCTTGCGCCTTCGCAAAGCGAGCGATGAGCGCAGCGTCCACTTCGTCCGTCTTCGCTCGGAGCAGTTCGCTCTTCGCAAAGGCTTTGATGCGAGCTGGGTTGACGACGCTTACCGAATAACCCTTATCGACGAGATGAAGCGCCAACCGCTCCCAATACGAGCCCGTCGCTTCCATACAGAACCTAGGCTTAACAGCTTTGCGGTTCCGAGCCCACTGCTCCAGCTGCCGAAAGCCGACGTCCGAATTCGGAAATGACTTTTTGGACTCGCCTCGCTCTCCAATGATATGCGCGTTGAACGTTTTTTTCGAAATGTCTATCCCGACAGAATCCACCACTGAACTCCTCTCCGGATTCGTCAACGATCGACCTTGTAAATGCGGGCTCATACGGCCCAAGATACCGTTCGATCAACGACGACTTGGACGGACCACCTATCTGCGCTTCGGGCTCGAAGCCCCGTCGAGGGAACGGTGAGTCCGTTTGCAGGGACAGCCTTTCGCCGCGCCCCCGCCAGCTCCAAGCCGACCCCAGCAGCATACAAGTCGAAGGGCAACCCCCAAGCTCCGCGGTCACGATGCGGCGTCGCACCTCGACAGCCTTTACCGGCCAAAGTTAGCGCTGCGGCGCAAACTTTGTCCGATAAAGGCGCTCGGCGCGACACGGAGGTGGCTCGACAAGCTCGCCATGACGGGGCGCTCGCCATGACACGGGGCGTTACGCGATGGCGATCGTTTTGCGGTAGTCGGGGGCGAAGATGGATTTCGGGATCATCGCGTGGACGCCGTTGTTCACGTCGACCATCTGCGTGACGCGGAAGTCGATGCCGAGCGAAGCCAGACTGTAGGCGCGATCGCGGCTCAGGCCGGCCTTGCGCGTCAAGAAGTCGATCGTGTTGCGCAGGGCGACGCGCAGCGCTTCGTTGAGGTTCGGATCGAGGCCCATCGCGATCCAGTGGGTCGGCGTTTCGGCGAACGGCCAGCGCCAGCCGGCGCCCGGGTGCAGGATCACTTGAATGCGCACTTCTTTCATGCCGGTCTCGAGCGCGGTGATGTTCACCTCGCCGTCACCCTGCAGCGCGTGCGAATCGCCGGTGAAAATCAGCCCTCCCGGATGCGCGACCGGGACAAAGAGCGACGATCCGGCGGTGAGATCCTTGAGGTCGATGTTGCCGGCGTGCTGGCCCGGCGCGACGGAGCTGATCGGGCCGGGGCCTTCGGCCGCCAAACCGATCGTCCCCTGGAACGGCTTCATGTCGAGCCGGATGCGTTCGTCGAACTCGACGTATCCGCGCTGCGGATCGAGCGTGAAATACTCGATGTGTCCGTGCGGAAACTCGTCCGGCAGTGCGCCGGTGCCGAGCTTCCCCGGATAGTGCAAGTTGGCGCCGAAGCCGATCGTCTCGAGCCGCAGCATCCGCAGTTGGATGACGTCGCCCGGCTTGGCGCCCGCGACGGCGATCGGTCCGATGATGCTGTGCACGCCGCGTCCCGGATTGTCCGCGCGCATCGCGGCGAGCGCGTCGATGTCGACGCCCGGCTGCATCTTGTTCAGAAAGTGCGTCCACGTGTTCTCGTAGACGACGACGTCGCCCGACGCCACGGTAAGGATCGGCGGCTTCGTCGGATCCAGCAGTCCAAGCACGACCGTTTCGGGCGTCGACGGAACGGTGTGTACGCGTCCTAGCGCAACCGGTGCCGTCGTCGAGCGCCACAGGTCGCTTGCCGATGCGGTCGTCGGCGACGCGCCGGTTGCATCGGAGAGCGTCGCGTTCGCCAGCGCATGCGGATCGCTCGGCGGCTCGGCATCGCGCGTGTCACGCCAGGCTTCGTACAGCGTGTCGACGGCCGCGGCATCCACGGCGTCGTGCGCTCTGAGCTCGCGGCGTTGCTCCTCGCCGCTGAGAAACTCCGTGAGCGCATGCTCGAAACGTTTCCCAATCCAATGATCGCTGCAGCCAAACATTCGCGGTTGCTACGGTGCACCCGCACGCTGAGCCTGTCGGCCCCGCCCGTCATTCCGAGCGTCTTTAGCGGACAAAGGTCGCGCCGCAGCGCGAGCTTTGGCCGATAAAGACTGTCGAGGAACCTTCGTCGTCATCCCGAGCGCAGCCGAGGGATGACCCCTCATCCTCGCGTTCAGGCTCGCGGGGTCGCGCTTCGACTTCGCTCAGCGCGACGACGGGGGTCCTTCGACAAGCTCAGGATGAGAATGGGCGCGCGTCAATGGCGCAGTGAGAGCACGCCGATCACGGCTTCGAACGCGATCAGGATGATGATGACCCACTCCAGGGTTTGGCTGCTGGCGTACTGCGCCTGGTCCTGCAGCACGCGGTAG
>JAQBPL010000271.1 GCA_028287545.1 Vulcanimicrobiota bacterium
ACGCGTACAAAGAACCGGCCACCGGCGCCGATTTCGCCGACTTGCTCGAGGCCGTCTGCGCGCTCGAGAGCGTCGAGCGGGTGACGTTCATCTCATCGCATCCGAAGGACCTCAACGAGAAGCTCGCTCGCGTCTGCGCAACGCTGCCGAAGATGAACCCGCGCTTCCATCTCGCGCTGCAGTCGGGTTCCAACGTGATGCTGCGCCGGATGAACCGCAAGTACACGATCGAAGAGTTTCTCGGGCGCATCGCCACCTTCAAGAGCCACAACCCGGCCTGGGCGATCACGACCGACTTGATCGCCGGCTTCCCAGGCGAAACCGAAGCCGACTTCGCGCAGACGCTCGACGTCGTCCGGACCGGGATCTTCGCGCAGGCCTACATGTTCGTGTACTCGCCGCGGCGCGGCACGCCGGCCGCCGTCTGGCACGAAAAGGATCCGGTCCCGCACGACGTCGCGCAAGATCGTTTCCTGCGCATGACCGAAGCGCAAGACCTCGCCTGCCGGGCCTATCACGACCGCAAGATCGGCACGACCGTGCGCGCGCTCGTGCACGGCATCTCGCGCAAAGACCGCACGCGGATCAGCGCCAAGACGCTCGACAACGTCACGGTCAATTTCCCGATGATCGAGACCGACCCCGACGTCGCCCACCCGTGGGTCGACGTGCGCATCGAAGCCGCCTCGGTCTGGGGCGTACGCGGCACGTGCATCGGCCGCGCCGCAAGCTACGACGGCACGGCGACCCCGGTGGCACCGCCGATCGTCGACCTGCTCGCGGTGTAGCTCTGTCACGCTGAGTGATCATGTCACCCCGCTCAGGGTGACTATGCGGGCGGCTCGTCGTTACCGGGACGTTGAATTTGCCGTAGGTGATGACGGCTTTGCCGTGGTCGGACGTTACGGTCATCCGGTACGGCAGCTGCTTGGGGCCGACGTCCAGGACGTTGTGCGTGGTGATCCCCTCGGTCGTGTCGTCGAACCCGTAGGCGTGGGTCGCAACACCGCCGACCGACGAGTTGCCAAGGTCCGTCACCGGGTGCGACTTGGCGAACGTCGCGGCCTGACCGGGCGAACGGAACTGTGCGATCATGGAAGCCACCTGCGGGATCGCAAGCTTCATCGTGTGTCCTGCCACGGTGACGTACATCGCCGAGCCGATCACGTATTGCGTCCCGGCCGGCGTCTGAATGCGAAACCGATCCGGCGCCGAGAAGTCGACGCCGATCGCGTGACCCTCGGAACTCTCGTCCGCATGCCACGACTTCAACGCCGCGAAGTTTTTGCCGGCGGCCAGCACGTCGCTCGTCGGATCGGCTAGGATCGGGAGCGGAAGCGCGCCGGCGGCCAATGCCGCCAGGGCGCAGAAGAAGCGTCGGGTGGTCGGAGTCTTCATGGGGCCGGTTATGCGACCGTTCGCCCAAACACCTGGATCACCGTACCCCTATCCACAGGGAGGGATGCCCTCACTGCGGGAAACGGCGCGCATGCGGTCTGGGCTCGGATGACGACGACCACGGCTTGGTCGCCGATGCTCGAGCAGTACTTTGGGATGAAGCATCGCTACCCGGAGGCGATTCTGCTTTCGCGGGTCGGCGACTTCTACGAAGCGTACGGCGACGACGCCGAGACGATCGCGCGCGCGCTCTCGATCGCGCTGACGTCGAAGGACGCCGGCTCCGGCCGCAAGATCGCGATGGCGGGCGTACCCTACCACGCGCTCGACGGCTATCTGGCGAAGCTCGTCGCGCAACGCCGCGTCGTCGCGCTCGCGGAGCAGCTCGAAGCGCCCATTCCGAACAAACTGGTGCGACGCGACGTCGTCCGCGTCGTCACGCCGGGGACGCTGCTCGAGGAGCACATCCTCGACCGCTCCGCGCACAACTACCTGGCCGCGATCACGACGATCGACGACGTCATCGCCGTTGCGCACGCCGACATCTCGACCGGTCACGTCGCCGCGACGGCGTTCGACGGTGAGTCGGCGCTCGAGGACGCGTTGGCCGAGATCGCCCGACTCGATCCGGCCGAACTCGTCGCCGACGTCCCGGCGCAAGTGCGCGCCGCGCTCGACGAAGCGCTCGAGAACGCGCAGACGCGCATCGCCGCGCCCGCGCTCGCCGCGGTCGAGTCGCGCCAGCGCGACCCGGTGGACGGGTTCTCCCTCGACGCGTCGCTCGCGATGCACCGCGCGCTCGACGCGCTGGGCGCCTTCGTGCGGCGGGTCAGCGTGCAGCAGGGCGGCCGCGAAGCGTTCCGCGAGACGCACTACTACCGGCAGGCGACCTTTCTCGCGCTCGACCCGAACACGCGCAAGCACCTCGAGCTCACGCGAGCCCTCGGGGCGAACGCCCGCGCGACGCTCCTCGCGACGATCGACCGCACCCGCACCGCGATGGGGTCGCGGCTGCTCGGCCGGTGGGTGCTCGCGCCGCTGGTTTCGATCGACGCGATCGCGGCGCGCGCGGACTGCGTCGAGGCGCTCTGCGGCGACGCCGCCCGCCGGCTCGCGCTGCAGGACGTGCTGCACGGCTGCTTCGATCTGGAGCGCATCGCGCAGAAGGTGCGCTTCCGGCGTGTGCTGCCGCGCGATCTGGGTTCGCTGCGGCGCACGCTCGCGCTGCTCGATCCGATCGGCGACGCGCTGCGCGAGGCAACGCTTCCGGCGGGGCTGCAATCGATCGCGACCCGCATCGGGGCGTTCGAGGACGTGCGTGCAGATCTCGAAGCGACGCTGCTCGACGAACTCCCGGCGACGCTCACCGACGGCAACGTGATTCGTCCCGAGCGCTCGCCGGAACTCGCCGAATGCGTCGCGCTGCGCGGCGACGCGCGTTCCCGCATCGCGGCCCTCGAAGAGCGCGAGCGCGAACGGACCGGCATCAAGTCGCTCAAGGTCAAGTACGCCTCCGCGTTCGGGTACGCGATCGAAGTGGCGAAGGCGCAATTGAGCAACGTGCCGCCCGACTACACGCGCAAGCAGACGCTCGCGAACGGCGAGCGGTACGTGACGCCGGAACTGCGGGAGCTCGACGTCGCAATCTCGTCGGCCGAGTCACGGCAGCTCCGTTTGGAAGCAGCGCTGTTCGAAGGGCTGGTCGATCGGCTCGGGGAGCGGGTCGATGACCTCCTGGCGACCGCCGACGCGCTGGCCGAACTCGATGCCTACTGCTCGCTCGCGCAGATCGCCGGCGAGCGCGGGTACGTGCGGCCGGTCTTCGTCGAGGAGAGCGTCGTCGAAGTCATCGACGGACGTCATCCCGTCATGGAAGCGCTGCTGGGGTCGTCGTTCGTTCCCAACGATTTGCGGCTCGGAGCGCTGGGGCGCTTCATCTTGCTCACCGGGCCGAACATGGGCGGGAAGTCGACGTATCTGCGGCAGACCGCCCTGCTGGTCGTGCTCGCGCAGATCGGTTCGTTCGTCCCCGCACGCTCGGCGCGGCTGGGGATCGTCGATCGCATCTTCACGCGCATCGGTGCTGGCGACGACCTTGCCTCGGGACAGTCGACGTTCTACATCGAGATGTCGGAGGCGGCGAACATCCTGCGCCGCGCGACCGACCGCAGCTTACTGCTGATCGACGAGATCGGTCGCGGCACCGGGACCGTCGACGGGCTCGCGATCGCGCAGGCGATCAGCGAGTACTTGCTCGAGCGCGAGTCGCGCGCTCCGATGGTGCTTTTCGCGACGCACTTTCACGAGCTCGTCGCGCTTGCCGACCGCTGGCCGCTCGTCGCGAACTTCCACATCACCGCGGTGGAGAGCAGCCGCGGCGGCGCGCCCGTCTTCTCGCATCGCGTGCTGCCGGGCTCTTCCTCGCGCTCCTTCGGCATCGAGGTTGCCCGTATGGCGGGACTGCCGCCGGCCGTCGTCGCCCGGGCGCGCGAGATCGCCGCCGTCCTCGAGGGCCGCCCAACCTTGGAAGTATCAGTCCCCCTGCGGGGCAAACTCGCAAAGCCTGGCATTATCGAACAACCGTTACTGTTCGAGGTCTGACGCGTAGGGTACAGTCCTCGGGATGAACCAGCATGTCTGGGTGACGCCCACCGAGGTCGATGCGATCGTGGCGATCGTTTGGATCGGGATCGCCATCCTCATCGGCCTCGTCGTCCATCGAGTCGTCTACTCGCTCTTCCGGCGCTGGGCTAAGCAACGGGCCGACGGCTTTGCGGCGGCCGTCGTGCGCCGGACCTGCCGGCCGGCGGCATACATCTTTCCCCTCTTCGCGATCCTGACCGTCATTCCGAACCTGAACCTGCCGGACCGCTGGAAACTCGATACGCTCCACGCGGCGGGGCTCCTGACGATCGGAGGCATCGCCTGGACGATCATCGCGACGATCCGGTTGTGGTCCGACGTCGTCGTCGCGCGGCATCGGATCGACGTCGAGGACAACCTGCTGGCGCGACAGCTCGGGACGCGCGTCGATATCCTCGCTCGGGTCATGATCATCCTCACCACGATGGTCGCGCTCGGCATGATGCTGATGACGTTCCCCGCGATCCGCGCCCTGGGCACGACCTTGCTCGCGTCGGCCGGCGTCGTCGGCATCGTCGCCGGTCTTGCCGCGCGCCCGCTGTTCGAAAATTTGGTCGCCGGCATTCAGCTGGCGATCACGCAGCCGATTCGGCTCGACGACGTGGTGATCGTCGAAAAGCAGTACGGGCGCATCGAAGAGATCCACTCGACCTACGTCATCGTACGGGTGTGGGATCTGCGCCGCCTCGTCGTGCCGCTCACCTACTTCATCACGACCCCGTTCGAGAACTGGACCCGCAGAACGGCGAACCTGATCGGCGAAGTGTTCGTGTTCGCGGATTGGTCGCTCGACGTCGAAGCGCTGCGCGGCGAGATCCCGAAGATCGTCTCGCGAACGCCCCTCTGGGACAAGCAGTTCTCGAACCTGCAAGTCACCGACACGACGGAGCACGCGATGCAGGTTCGCGCGCTGGTCACCGCGCGCAATTCCGCCGACCTGTGGGACCTGCGCTGTTTCGTGCGCGAAGAGATCGTAGCGTTCATCCGCGAGCATCAGCCCGAGGCGTTTCCGCGCACACGCGTCGAGCTGCCACCGCAAGCCGAGCCCGCCGCGAACGGCGCAAAAGCCGTGCAACGCGCCGCAAAAGCCGTCGCGGCCGCCGCCGACCAACCCCCGATCAGCACGAAACCGTAGCCCCGTCATCCCTCGCGCCCTGTCATCCCGAGCTTGTCGAGGGACCCTTCGTTTCGGCGCGAGCGAAGTCGAGCGCCGAGCCGTAATCGTGGCCACCGCTGCGTCGCAATCGCCAACCTTCCGGGGTCCCGCT
>JAQBPL010000289.1 GCA_028287545.1 Vulcanimicrobiota bacterium
TGCCCTGATGGCCGTTCAACCCGTAGAGGCGTTCCTTGAGGATCTCGTCGTGCTCGTTCCAGAACGCCGGCGCGATGCACAAGCGCTGGTGGTCGTCGGAGATGCCGAGGATCCCGTCCTCACCCCAACGGTACGCCCGCAAGCGCGCCATCTCGAACGGAAAGTAGTCCCACGCGTTCCCGTCGGCGCTATAATCCTCACGCACCGTCCCCCACTGACGGTCACTCAGATACGGCCCCCACCGCACCCAATGCTGATCGCGCTGCGTGGCGTTATCGCCTCTTGTACGCTCGGGGTTTGGGTCCATCGGGCATCCTGTGGCGCGGCGGGGGCCAGGTTTCCTTCGTTTCGTGCCGCAAGCGGGGTTCGTGCGGTACGGACGGTCCGTGTGTGGTGATCTCGCCGCGGCGGAACAGCGCGAGTGGCTCCTCACCAACGGGCGGGGCGGGTATGCGATGGGGACCGTCGCCGGGACATTGACGCGGCGTTATCATGGGTTGCTGATTGCCGCCGTCGATCCGCCGGTCGTGCGCCGCTTGTGTGTCGCGCGGCTGGATCTTGACGTGATGTACGACGGCGCCACGTACGCGCTTTCGACCAACCGCTGGGCATCCGGGGCGCTGGCGCCGCAAGGATATCGGTTCGTGGAAGCGTTCGTGCTCACCGACGGGCTGCCGACGTGGACCTATGCGCTCGGCGACGCGCTGCTCGAGATGACGCTGGCGATGCCGCTCGGCGCCGACGCGACGGCGATCGTGCTGCGCGCTTCACGTGCCCGTTCGTGGCTCGCCGTGCGTGGACGGCTCATCGTGGCGGATCGCGATCACCACGGCGGCCCGTTGCCGGACCCCTCCGCGTTCACGCCGGAACTTGCCGACCCAGGAGCGACGGTCGCGCTGCCCGCGTCCGGACGCACGCTGCACGTGTTCGCGCCCGGCGCACAGTGCACGCTCGCCGCCGAACGCTACGCGCGCTATCGGCTGCCGCGCGAGACGGAGCGCGGGCTGCAGGACGTCGACGACTACGCGCACGTGCTCGACCTGTCGTGGGAACTGCGGCCGAACGCGGAGTGCGGCGTCGTCGTCACGTTGGACCCGACGGTTCCGCGCGACGCGCGCACGATCGAACGAACGCGTCGCGCCGCGAACGTGATGCGCGCGAAAGCGCAACCGACGCCGCTCCTGGGAAGGCTCGCCATTGCAGCCGACGCCTTCCTCGCCCCGCGCGGTGACGGGGCCGGCACCACGATCGTCGCAGGCTATCCATGGTTCACCGATTGGGGCCGCGACGCGATGATCGCGCTGCCGGGTCTCCTGATCGCGACCGGCCGCTCCGCCGACGCGGCCGCGGTGCTCCGCACGTTCGCCGCGCACGAATCCGACGGCCTCATTCCCAACCGCTTTCCCGACGCCGGCGGGGACGCCGAGTACAACACGATCGACGCGTCGCTGTGGTTCATCGAAGCGGTACGCGCGTACGTCGCCGCGACCGACGACGCCGCGTTCTTGCGCGCCATCTTTCCGACGGTGCAGGCGATCGTCGACGGCTACACCGCGGGGACGCGCTTCGGGATCGGCGTCGACGACGACGGGCTGGTGCGCGGAGGCGCCGACGGCGTGCAGCTGACGTGGATGGACGCGAAGGTCGGCGACCGCGTGATCACGCCGCGTCGCGGCAAGCCGATCGAGATCAACGCGCTCTGGTACAATGCGCTGCGCGCGTGCGAAGGCTTTGCGCCGCGTTTGGGCCGTGCGCCCGATTCGTACCGCGCCGCAGCCGATCGCTGCGGCGCGGCGATGGAGCGGTATTGGGAACCCGCGCGCGGCTGGTGCAGCGACGTGCTCGACGGCCCGGACGGCGACGACGCGTCGCTGCGTCCGAACCAGCTCTTCGCGGTCGCGCTTCCGGCGAGCCCATTCGATGCGGCACGGGCGCGCGCGATCGTCGACGTGTGCGCCGCGAACCTGTGGACGTCGATGGGTCTGCGCACGCTCGCGCCCAGCGACCCGGCGTACTGCGGCACGTACGGCGGCGATCAAGCCGCGCGCGACGCCGCCTACCATCAAGGGACGGTCTGGCCGTGGCTCCTCGGCCCCTTCGTGCGCGCGCACCTGCGCGCATACGGCGACCGCGCTCTCGCGCGCACCTTCGTCACGCCGCTGATCGACGCGCTCGAAGCCGACTGCATCGGCTCGCTCTGCGAAATCGCCGACGGCGACCCTCCCCACCGGCCCAACGGCTGTCCTGCCCAAGCCTGGAGCGTTGCCGAGCTCATCGCAGTGCTGCGGTTGCTGGAAACGTAGCCCTCGGTCACACGAACGCGCCTTGTCACCCCGAGCTTGTCGAGGGGCCCTCGTCACGCACCGCGCCCCGCGAAAGCCGCCGAAGCTCACCCCAATCGCCGCGCACGAATGCGTGCTTCTTCGCGTGTGTCCAACCTTTGAGTTTCTTTTCGGCTGCGATCGCCTCCGTCGGAGTCTGGAACTCCGAAACGTGGACCAAGTTTAGCGGGCGGCGCTCGAAGGTGTAACAGTCCGGAAATGCACCGTGATGATGTTCCGCGATGCGCTGCTCCAACGCCGAGGTGAAGCCCGTATAAAAGCTCCCATCACGGCAAAGAAGGACGTACACCCAATACTGCTTCACACACGCCTTCTGCGCCGTGCGCGTCAGGTGGCAAGCCCTCAGGCCGCGGTTTCCGTGAATGCGAACATGCCCATCACCTGACCATGCGTGACGGGGGCCCCTCGACAAGCTCGGGGTGACACTATGGCGCGCCGGCTGTGTCGACGGTGGGTTCGGCTCGGATGGCGACGGCGATGGCGGCGAGGATGACCGCGGCGCCGAGGGCGGTGAATGGCCCGAGGCGTTCGTGGAAGAGCCAGGCGGCGAGGAGCGCGGCGATCACCGGCTCGAGCAGGGTGAAGGTTGAGACGAAGGTTGCGCTGAGGACGCGCACGCCTGCGTTGAGCGCGGTGTGGCCGAAGAGTTGCGAGAGGAAGGCCATCGCGAGGATGCCGCCCCAGGCATGCGTATCGGCGAGCGGAGGCAGGTGGTCGCGCGTAAGCAGCGCGGCTGCGGCGAGCAAGATCGCGGCGTATGCGTACGTGCGTGACGTGATCGCGAGCGTGGCATAGCGGTAGTCGATGCCGCGCACGACGACGAGGTAGGCGCCGAACGTGACCGCGCCGATCAGCGCGAGCACGATCCCCAGTGGCGTGTTGGCGCGGTCCGGTGCGCCGACGACGATCGCGACGCCTAGCAGAGCACCGAGGACGCTGAGCGCGGCGGCACGGTCGATGCTGCGCCGCCGCAGCACCGCATAGAGTTCCGTCCACACCGGCACCGAGCACACGAGCAGTGTCGAGATCGCCACCGACGCGAAGTTCAGTGAGGCGATCCAGGTCGCAAAGTGGATCGCGAGCAGAACACCCGCCAGAACCAGCCGCCGTTCGGCCCGCCCGTCGATGACGCGCAGGCGTCCGCGCGCCGCCGCGATCCCGACGAGCACCACGGCGGCAAGCGTGAGCCGCGCGCACGAGACGGCGAGCGCCCCACCCGAGACGAGCGCGAAGCGCGCGAACACCGCCGCCGCCCCGACGGCGAGATTGGCGAGCGCGACCAGCACGATCGCGCTCCGGCGAGACATCACCGTTCGCGGCGCGCGAAGAAGGCGTCAGGCAACGTCGAGAATCGATGCGACGTCGAGCACGAAACCGGGCATAACCGGCGAGCAGTCGACGCTCGCGACGTCGCCCAGATCGACGGCGTCATCGTCGCCGCTGCGGCCGACGTACGTTCGGCGGCGATAGGGGTCGATCAGCACGACGAGTCGCACGCCGTCGTGCAGATATGCGGCGACCTTCCTGCGCGTCGCGCGAACGCTGTCCGATTTCGAGAGCATCTCGAAGGCTGCATCGGGAACCAGCGCCGCGAACCCTTCACGCTCGGCGACCGGCGGTGCGATCTCCAGCGCGCTCTCCATCGCCGGGTGCACTCCGGCAAGCCAGGCGGTCGTCGCCACGTCTCCTCCTCGTCTTCCAGGCCATTCTGTCACGCGCGGGGCGGGCGGTGTCAAGGGCTGCGGCAGCCCCCGTTCTTGACAAGCGCGCCGTGCGGTCGTAGGGTCGGGAGTACGCTACGGGAGTCCGAGAGTGCCGGACTGAGAGGACGGTGGCAGACCGTCGACCGTTACCACCTGATCCGGGTCATACCGGCGAAGAGGAGTGCAAGACAATGGCGACCATGGTCCCGCCGACCAACGACGTTCTTTCCCGCGACCCGTTCCCGGCGTCCGCGAAGATCTACGTCGAAGGGAGCGACCCCTCGATCCGCGTTCCGTTCCGTGCGATCACGCTGAGCGACGGCGAGATGCACACGGTGCAAGACACGTCCGGGCCGTTCACCGATCCCGACGTCGGCATCGACGTGCGCTCCGGCATCGCGCCGATCCGCGAACCGTGGATCGCGCGCCGCAACGACACGGAGACGCTCAAGAAAGCGTCGTCGGTCTATCGGCTCGGGCGCGAAGCGATGCCGGAACTCGACGACATCCGGTTCCCCGGCAGCAGCGCGATCCGCCGTGCGCGCTCGGGCGGCAACGTCTCGCAGATGCACTACGCGCGGCGCGGCGAGATCACGCCGGAGATGGAGTTCGTCGCGCTGCGCGAGGGGCTGCCGGCGGAATACGTTCGTTCGGAAGTCGCGCGCGGCCGCGCGGTGATTCCCGCCAACGTCAACCACCTCGAGCTCGAACCGACGATCATCGGGCGCAACTTCCTGGTGAAGATCAACGCCAACATCGGCAACTCCGCGATCGGCTCGTCGA
>JAQBPL010000303.1 GCA_028287545.1 Vulcanimicrobiota bacterium
GGGGCGTTGCGGACGTGGACGACGCCTTCGGATCCTTCGAAGACGAAGTCGTCGACCAGGCCGCCGTCGGAGGTCATCGCCTGCGCGCGCACGCCGGAGGGGCCGGGGAGGCAATCCTCGGGCTGCAGTTCGGGGATGTAGCGCTGCAGCGCGCCGACGTATGCCGAACGCACGAGGTCGCGATACATCTCGCCCGCGCCCATCTTCCAATACTTCGCGGCCATCTTGAAGAAGCCGGGATACGTGATCGAATCCCACAGCTCCGCCGGGTTGATGGTGAAGAACGAGTAGCCTTCGCGCGCGAAGGCGAGCACGGCGTTCGGGCCGAGCCAGATCGAGCCGTCCATCCGCGGCGTGAAGTGCACGCCCAGGAACGGGAACTCGGGATCCGGGACCGGATAGATGTTGCCCTGGACGAGGTGCGCCTTCTCCGGCTTGAGGATGAGGTAGTCGCCTCGGAACGGGACGATCTTCGGATCGACGTTGCCGCCGGTCATCCGGCCGAGCTTGTCGCTCTGCAGGCCGCCGCAGGTCACCACGGCACGCGCCTGAATCTCACCCTTGGGGGTCTTGAGCACGGTGACGTTTCCGCGCCGCTCGATGCGCGTCACCTCGTGGCTCAGGAACATGTCGGCGCCCATCTCTTTGGCGTCCTCGCCGTAGCTGCGCGCGACCAAGCCCCAGTCGACGATGCCGGTCACCGGCGAGAAGATCGCCTTGATGCCGCGGCAGTGCGGTTCGCGCTCCGCGATCTGGGCCGCGTCGAGTTTCTCGAGACCCTCGACGCCGTTCTGCTGGCCGCGGACCCAGAGGTCGTCGAGCCGGCCGAGTTCGGACTCCTCGGTCGCGACGATCAGCTTGCCGACGTTCTTGTACTCGATCCCCTTGGCGTCGCAGTACTCCCAGGCCAGCTTGCGCCCTTCGATGCAGAGCTTCGCCTTGAGCGAGCCCGGCTTGTAATAGATCCCGGAGTGGATAACGCCGCTGTTGTGGCCGGTCTGGTGTTTGCTCCAGACGTCCTCTTTCTCGACGTTCGCGATGCGCAGGCTCGGGTGGCGGAGGAGGAGTTCGCGCGTGGTGGCAAGCCCGACGATGCCCCCGCCGACAACAGCGATGTCGTAGACCATATCCTTCGTATTCTGCCTGAATCCTGAGGCTGCCCGCTACGACTTCGTACCGTCGGGCCGGGTTAGCGGCCCCGCCTTGCGTCCCTGCGCAGGTGCTTGACTTGCCGAGCCCCGACGCCGACCCGGCGCCGCGCCTCGGACCCTCGGCTGGCGCTCCCGGGCTGAGGCACTAGCCGGCGTACAACGTCGTTGCCGCGGCCTTCAACGCCTCCATCGCTTTGATGAACGGTATCGGTCCAAAGCTGATGCGCGCCACGCCGAGTTCAGAGAGTTTCGAGGGCTCCGGCACGCCGTCGAACATCATGACGTTGACCGGCAGCGCGCTCGCCGCGCAAATGTCCCTAATCAGCGCTTCGCTGCGCAAGCCCGGCACGAAAAAGCCGGAAGCGCCGGCGTCCGCGTAGGCGGCTGCCCGCTCCTTCGCCGCATTCATCAGCGAAGACGGCTCCGCATCGGAGGCGAGAAATAGGTCTGTCCTGGCGTTGATGAACAACGGAATGCCACGCTCACTCGCCGCCTTGCGGATCGCCGCGATCCGGCGGCTTTGCTGCTCCACGCCGTGCAGGCCCTCTCCCGAGACGACGCGATCCTCGAAATTGATTCCGATCACGCCGGCGTCCAGAAGCTTTGAGACATTCGCCGCCAGAATGTCGACGTTTTCCCCATAACCGCCCTCGAAGTCGACCGTGAGCGGGACCTCCAGCATCGCCGCCATCCGCGCTATGATCTGGTCGACCAGCGCAATCGGTATCGCCTCGCCATCCTCGTAGCCGTGCGCCGCCGCAACCGCCCAGCTGCTGGTCGCGATCGCGGGCGCACCAGCGTCCGCAACGGCTTTCGCGCTTCCGGCGTCCCACGCATTGTAGAGTACCAGTGGGGCGCCCTTCACATGAAGCGTGCTGAAGGTGTTCGCTCGTTCGACCTGGTTCATGGTGTCTTTCTCCATCGTTTGCAGCACGCGAGGCGCAGCTATTCGCTGCCTTCAATTTCGAACGTCAGATGTTCCGGAGCGAGCGCCCGCAAGAACTTGGGCGCATCGAAGATCTCGCCTGGCGAAAAAACGCCGCGTCCCTCAATCTCGCCATCGAGGATGCGTTGGACGGCTTCGACGACAAGCGGCGCCGTGAAAGCATAGATGTCGCGTCCGCGCGCTATCGCACGGCGTGTTCCCGTTCCATTGCGGGCGATTACATCCAGCAGGAACGTCTGCGCCGAACGCCCCGTCTCGTCGGCGGGCGTCGGCGGAGGCGTGGCGGAATCGCGAAGATCGCGCAGCGGCGCGAGGTTGAGATAGGTGCGAAGATTGGACACGCGCAGGTGACGGCCGATCAGGACCGTTTCGGTGAACGGCAGTTCAGTGACATCCTGGACACCGAATGGCTCGGGGAAATTCCATGACGCGCTCGGTGCCGGATCTGCCAGCGGTTTGAGTTCTCTGTCCGCAATGACGAGTCGCGTGGCTGTATTTCGGCGCCCGGTGAGCCGCGTGCCTTGCGTCGGCCGCCAGCTGTCCAGCGCGATCCCAATGCGGATCTCGTCGGCGGCCGCCCAGTCTCCCATCGCCGCCGTAGCGAGGAGGTCACCAAGGCCGCCATAAAATCCCATGGCGGGGACAACGATGATTTCGGTCTCACGTGCAGGCGCGGCAAACCGCTCGAAGGTCGCCAGGGCACTCGGCTGCTCCGCGGTCACATCCAAATAGTGGGCGCGCGCGCGCAATGCCGCCGCAACGAGCGGCTCCGCCGTGTCGAGAAACGGGCCCGCGCAGTTTACGACTGCCGCCACGCCGGCGAGAGCCCGATCGAGCGATGCCGGGTCTTCGACGATGGCGATTTTGGTTTCCACGCCGCGGTCTTCGAAACCCGACGCAGCCAACCGCGCCGCATCGCGACCAATCGCGATCGGCGAAAGCCCGCGACGGATCAGTTCCGCCACGACGAACCGTCCCGTGTGTCCCGAAGCCCCAAAAACGGCGACCGTTCGTCCCGCTTGCGGGGACGCCGGATGTCGAGCGATCATGATCCCTCCATGCTACAGACCTGTCTGTCTCCGAACAATACAAACAGGTCTGTAGCGTGTCAAGGGCATACGTGCTACAGTTTCAATCTGGAGGCCCTTGAATGCGACATCGTGCAGCCGCCGGCAGCGGCGACGGCCCTCCCCATAGCTCCGTTGATGTGAGAGATCGCATCCTCGAAACGGCGTCCGCGCTCTTCTATCGCAGAGGCGTGCATGCCGTGGGCGTGGACCTTGTCGTGGAAAAAGCCGGCGTCGCCAAGACAAGCCTTTATCGACATTTTCGGACCAAGGACGACCTGATTGCCGCGTTCCTTCACCGGGAGGACGAGGATTTCTGGAAGTGCTGGGACGGTGTCGCGCAACGGCATCATGCTGACGCCCAGGCGGAACTCGAGGCGCAGCTGGAATGGATCGGAGAACGCGTCGGCCGGCCAAATTATCGCGGATGCCCGCAGCTCAACGTCGCCGCCGAGTTTCCCGCTGCGGATCATCCCGCCCGCGCCGTCGCCACCGCGCACAAGCGAGAGCTGCGCCGTCGCCTCACAGACATCTCCGAACGACTGCACGCGAAGCGTCCGAATGAGCTGGCGGCGCAGTTGTCACTGCTTATCAATGGCGCCTTCGTCAGTTCGCAGCTGCTCTCGGCGGATGAAGCGACCCCCGTCCTTCTGGCGGCGTCTCGCGCGCTGACTGCGGCTGCCCGTAAGGGATAGGGGCGGCGCTCCTTCGACCGCACTGCCGGCGATGCGCTTCCCGAGTGCTGTGCACGAACTCCGAATTCTCGGCGCACAGGGAACGGCACTGCGGATCGCGGAGCCCTCGGCCATGCTGACCGCCCCGCGCACCCTCACGCCGTTCCGCAACGAACCGATCCGCGATTTCTCCGATCTCGCCGACCGCCTGGCGATGGAGGACGCGCTGGCTCGCGCGCGGGCTGGCCTGGGCCGGCGCTGGCCGCTGTTGATCGACGGGCAGAAAATTCACGGGGGACGGACGATCCCTTCGGTCAACCCGGCTCGCCCGAGCGAGCTCGTCGGCGAGGTCGACGAGGCGACGCCGGAGCAGGCGTCGCGCGCGCTCGACGTCGCGACCGAGCGCTTCGCGACGTGGAAGACGACGACGGCCGAGGCGCGGGCGGACTTCCTGCTGCGCGCGGCCGAGCGCATCCGCGCGACCAAGGACGACTGGAACGCGCTGTTGGTGCTCGAGGTCGGCAAACCGTGGATCGAAGCCGACGCCGACACGGCCGAGGCGATCGATTTCCTCGAGTTCTATGCGCGCGAGGCGCTGCGGCTGGCCAGCCCGCCGCCGCTCACGCAGATCGCGGGCGAACGCAATCGCCTCGTCTACCTGCCGCTCGGCGTCGGGGTGGTGATCCCGCCCTGGAACTTCGCCTTTGCGATCATGGCCGGGATGTCGGCGGCGGCGATCGTCACCGGCAACACCGCGATCCTCAAGCCGTCGCCCGACGCCGCGGTGATCGCCGCCGCGTTCGTCGACCTCATGCACGAGCTCGGCCTGCCGCCGGGCGTCTTGAACTTCGTCCCGGGTGACGGTCCCACGGTCGGCGAGCAGCTGGTCACCGACCCGCGTACGCGCTTCATCTCGTTCACCGGGTCGAAGGGCGTCGGGTTGCGGATCACCGAGCTGGCGGCGAAGGCCCAGCCCGGCCAGCGCTGGATCAAGCGGACGATCGCGGAGATGGGCGGCAAGGACGCGATCGTCGTCGCGGACGATGCCGATCTCGACGCGGCCGTCGCCGGCGTCGTCGCCGCCGCGTTCGGCTTCTCGGGCCAGAAATGCTCGGCGTGCTCGCGCGCGATCGTGGACGAACGGCTTTACGACGCCTTCATCGAGAAGCTCGTCCCGGCGATCCGGGCTCTGGCGGTCGGCGATCCGGCGGCGCACGGTACCGCGGTCGGGCCGGTGATCAACCAGAAGGCGGTCGAGAAGATCCTCGGCTACGTCGAGATCGGGCGCGGCGAGGGCCGGCTGCTCACCGGCGGTAGGCGGGCGGCCGGCGAGGGATTTTTCATCGAGCCGACGGCCTTCGCCGACGTCGACTCGCGCGCGAGGATCGCGCAAGAAGAAGTGTTCGGGCCGTTTCTCGCGGTCATCAAAGCGCGGGACTACGACGACGCGCTCCGTATCGCGAACGACACAGAGTTCGGACTCACCGGCGCGGTGTTCTCCGCCAGCGAGGAACGGCTACGCCGCGCCGAGGACGAGTTCTTCGTCGGTAACTTGTATCTCAATCGCAAGTGCACCGGGGCGCTGGTCGGCGGGCAGCCGTTCGGCGGCTTCAACATGAGCGGCACCGATTCGAAGGCCGGCGGCTACGACTACCTGCTGCTCTTCACGCAAGGAAAGTCGATCTCGCGCAAGATCGCGGCGCATGCCGCGGACGATCTCGCGGCGGGGATGGACTAACCGGCTACGTTTGCGGCGCGAACGGGTCGGGCGCGGTGCTCACCCGGTCGCGGCCGCCGCGCTTCGCCGCGTAGAGACCGTCGTCGGCGGCGGCGATCAGGCGCTTCGGGTCGCCGGAGGCGACCGGCCGCGTGCACGCCGCGCCGCAGGTGATGGTCACGATCCGGCGCGGGTTGTCGTCGTGCGGGATCGCCTGCGCCGCGATCGCCGCGCGCATCGTCTCGGCGATCGTGGTCGCGCCGATGATGTCGGCGCCGGGTAGGATCGCACAGAACTCCTCGCCGCCGACGCGCGCCAGAAAGTCGCCCGGGCGGCGCGCCGCGTCGCGCAACGCGGCGGCGACTCGCTTGAGGCACACGTCGCCGGCGAGGTGCCCGTAGCGATCGTTGAACGACTTGAACAGGTCGATGTCGACCATGACTGCGCCGAGCGGGCTGCCCTCGCGCTGCGCCCGCCGCCACTCTTCTTCGAGCCGCTCGTCGAAGGCGCGCCGGTTGGCGATTCCGGTGAGCGGGTCGGTTCCGGCCAGGACCGCCAGCTGGTCGCGCTCCTCGCGCAGCTGCTCCTCGTGCACCCGCACCGCGAGATAGAGGGCGCACGCTCGCAGCGTGTCGACGTCCTCGTCGTCGTACGACGTCGCGTCGTCGGCCCGGATCCCGACCGCGCCGATGACGTCGCGACCGTACGGCAGCGGAACGGCAACCGCCCGTGCGCTCGCTGCGACCTCGCCGCCGAACGCGGCCCGCACGCGGGTCAGGTCGGCCGGCGGGACGACGACGCCATCCTTATAGAGGAACAGCGGCGTGCCGGTTACCCCGATCGCCAGGTTGACCGCCGAGGCGCCGAACAGGCCGGCGAGTTCCCGGGCGAAGGCTGGGAAGAGGTCCGCAAGCGGAGCGTCGGAGGCGAGCAGCTCGGCAGTGCGTCGCACGACCGAGGTGCTGCGGGATTCGGCCGAGCCACTCAACATGTGACCCCCCTTCTTTATCCTTGTGGATAGACCCGTGGACAAAAGACCGGCCGAGAGGATTGACACTCTAGACACGCGGTGGTAATCTATCCCTCGTTGACTCTGACGCCTCGCCTCTCCGGTGCGGTCAAAGATCCGGTCCGAGAAGGGCTGGGCGGAAGCGTCCGTTCCTTGAAAACTGAACAGTGCAGTAGCGCATAAGTC